>NZ_JBPQTK010000012.1:0-81524 GCF_051386315.1 Micromonospora sp. URMC 107 | reverse complement strand
CCGCCCGGCGGCGTGGAAATCTCCGTGGTGTCCTCGGCCTCGGCCCGCCGTACCCCGCTGTAGAGCCGGGACAACATTCCCCCGACCGCCTCCGGGTCCGGGTCGTGGCGCACCGCCGGCTGCTCCGGCCGCCCCGGCCGGGTGACGGCGGAGAGCTGCGCCATGGGCACCCGGACGGGCAGGCCGCGTTCGTTGGTCCCGCCGGTGACCGGGACGGCCGGCGGCGTGGGCGAGGTCTGCGGCGCCGGACCGGGCGCCGGCCCCTGCCGGGACCACCAGCCCGCACCGGTCGACGCGGGCGGCCGGGCCGGGGCGAGCACGTCCTCGGCCCGGACCGGGACCGAACGGGCCTGCCGGGGCGGGAGGTCGGAGCGCCCGGCCACCGGCAGCTCGCGCGCCGGCCGCGCGCCGCCCCACACCGGCGGCCGCCCGGCCACCGGCAGCTCGCCGGGCGGCGGCCCGCCGTCCCAGGCCGCGCCGCCCCCCGTGGCGGTCAGCATCCGGGTCGGGGCGGGCGCCTCCGCCAGCAGGTCGCCGGGCAGCCGCACCCGGGCGACGAGGCCGTCCTCGCCGCCGTCCAGGCGCACCTCGACGCGGAGCCGGGCGGCCAGGTGGCTGACCACGAAGAGACCCATCCGCTCGACCGCCGCCACGTCGGCGGCTGGCGGGGTGGCGAGGACGGCGTTCGCCTCGGCCAGGGCGTCCGGGCCCATGCCGAGCCCCTGGTCGCTGATCTCGATGACCGCGCCGGCGCCCTCGGCCCGGGCGGTGACCGCCACCACCGTGTCCGGACGGGAGAAGGAGGTCGCGTTCTCCAGCAGCTCGGCGAGGACGTGGACCAGCTCACCGACGGCGTGGCCGACGACGTGCAGGTCGGCGACGGCCCCGTGCCGCACCCGCTGGTACTGCTCGATCTCGGCGCTGGCGGCGAGCAGCATCGCGCCGAGCCCCACCGGCCGGTTCCACCGACGGGTCGACTCGCTGCCGGCGAGCACCAGCAGGCTGTCGTCGTTGCGCCGCATGCGGGCGGCCAGGTGGTCGAGCTTGAAGAGGTTCTCCAGCTGGTCCGGGTCGCTCTCCTCGCGCTCCAGGTCGTCGAGCAGCTCCAACTGGCGTTCCACGAGCACCTGGCTGCGCCGGGCGAGGTTGACGAACATCGCGTTGACGTTGCGCCGGGTGGTCGCCTGTTCGACGGCGACGTTGACCGCGCTGCGGTGCACCGCCACGAACGCCTCCGCCAGCTCGCCGATCTCGTCGAGCGAACGGACCACCGCCGGCGGGACCTCGATCGCGGGTACGCCCCCGGTCACCGTACGCAGCCGGTCGAGGGCGTCCGGCAGCTCCAGCTGGGCGATGCGCAGCGCCTGCCCGCGCAGCAACCGCATCGACCGGGCGATGGAGCGGCCGACGAGGACGGAGATGAGCAGGGCGACCAGCAGCACCGTGAGGATGCTGCCGACGACCAGCAGCGTGCTCCGCAGCTGCGTCGCACTCGCCTCATCGGCCTGCCGTACGGCGTCGTCGAGCACCGACGCCTCGATCCGGCGGAGCAGTTCCTGACGCTGCTCGCCGGCCGCCCACCACTGTGGGGCCGGCAGCACGGTCGGCGCGGCGACGCCGGTCGGCAGGCTCTGCTCCTCCAGCCGGGTGGCCGCCTGGAAGGCCTGGTCCACCGAGGTCTCGTCGTAGCGACGGACCTGCTCGGCGGTGGCGACGACCCGGAACGCGCCCAGCGCGGTCAGCTGCTGGGCGCGCAGGTCGGTCAGGACCACCTGGTCCTCCACGCCGTACCGGCCGGCGCGGGCGGCCTCGTAGAGCTGGGCCCGGACCCGCGAGGAGAGCTCCTTGACCCGGGCGAGCTGCACGTAGCGCAGCACCGCGTCGCTGAGGGCGGGCCGGTCCTCGCCCGGCGAGGGCTCGGCGAGGAGGCGGAGCAGCGCGTCAACGGCCCGGTGGTAGTTGCTCAGGATGGTGTCGCTGCCCAGCACCGCCGGGGGGATCGCGGCCCGGATGTAGGCGACCTGGTCGTAGGCCTCCAGCACCTCGGAGTAGGCGACCCGCCAGGACGCGTCGGCGTCGGCCAGCGGCTCGGCGGCTCGCCGCAGGTCGCGCAGCGCCTGGTCGGTGGCGCCCTGCAACGGCTTCAGCACCATGACCGCCGCGTCCCGGTCGCCGCCCGCGCCGCCGCGGCGCAGCTCGCCCAGCTCACCGGCGGCCCGGTCGCGTTCCTGCTGGAGCTGGTGCACCAGCGCGACGATCTCCCGGCCGATGCCCACCTGCCGGGCGAAGTCGCCCAGCGCGGTCGTCCGGCCGACCAGGGTGTGGGTCTGCACGCCGGCCAGCACCAGGAACGCGACCGACGGAATGACCAGCACGGTGACGAGCTTGGTGCGCATCCGCCAGTCCCGCAGCCGGAACGGGGAGCGGCGGCGGTGCGGCACGACCCGGACGTCGAACCGGCGCCGGCGGTGCTGCGACACCCCGTCGTCGGACGGTTCCGGACCTGCCACACCTACCTCCTCCCTGTCCCGCGTCCGCCGCGAGCCGGGGAGCGGAGTCCATCCAACCAGGCCCGGAAGCTGTGTCAACGGGGCGGGCTGAGGTGCGACTCAGGAGGGTGAGGCGGCGTCGTCCGTCCGGACGATGGCGGCGAGCCGGGAGGCGTCACCGACGCGGCCCAGCGCCACCAGCGCCGCGCCGCTCGCCCCGACCTCCGGGTTGCTCCCGAACCACACCGGCCGGGGCGCGAGCGTCGCGGCGAACGTCGTACGCCACCAGCGGGAGGCGGCCATCGCGCCCCCGCCGAGCACCACCTCGACCGACTCGTCGACGGTGGACTCCAGCACGCCGAGGTCGTCGGCGACCAGGTCGCACAGGCCCCGCATCAACCCGGCCAGGATCTCCACCGCGCTGGTGCCGAAGCTCAGGCCACCCAGCGCGCCCGAGCCGGCCGGGGCCAAGCCGGGCGGCCGGTCCCCGCCGAAGCGGACGTTCACCGGCAGGCCGCCCTCGTGCGGCACCCGGGCCAGGGCGACCTCCAGCTCACTGCCCCCGGGCAGCCGCAGCTCCCGGTCGGCCCAGGCGAAGAGGTTCCCCCCGGAGGAGTACGCGGCGCCGGTCACCACGTGGTCGTGGTCGACCCGGTAGCGCCAGAGCTGTTCGGGCAGCGGCGGCATCACCTGCCCCGCCGGGACGCGCTGCACCAGCCGGACCGCCGCCGACGTGCCGACCGTCACCGCGGCCCGACCCGGCTCGACGCAGCCCGAGCCGACGTTCGACGCCGCGCCGTCGCCCACCGGACCGGCCCAGGGCACGTCGGTGAGCTGCGGCCAGCGCCGCGCGTACGCCGGCCGCAGCCGGCCCCGCCATCCGTTCGGCGCCAGCTCGGGCAGCTCGTCGGCGCGGCTGCCGGCCAGCGCGCACGCCTCGGCGTCCCAGTCCAGCGTCCGCAGGTCCAGCATGCCCGTGCCGGAGGCCTGGGAGATCGACATGGGCGCCGAGTCGAGCAGCTCGCCCAGCGCGTACTCGGCCAGGCCCGCGAAGCGGGCGATCCGCCCGCCGGTGTGCTCGCGCAACCAGGGCAGCCGGATCGACCAGTAGCAGCGGTGCCACCACGTGCCGGTGCGCCGGTGGAAGTCGTCCGGGTCGGCCGGGCCGACCGCCCCGGCGAGGGCCTCGGGGCGGGTGTCCAACCAGGTCAGCACCGGCCCGAGGGGCGCGCCGTCGGCGCCGATCGGGACCACCGAGTGCCACTGCGCCGACGTCGCCACCAGCGACACGTCGCGCAGGTGCCCGGCTTCGGCCAGCTCGTCCAGGCACGCCGCCAGGCAGGCCAGGTAGCCGGGGCCGTCCAGCGTGCCGGTGCCGTCGTCCCGCACGACGAGGCTCACCTTGCGCCGGGCCAGCGCGCCGGGCAGCGGGCGGGCGTCCGTGTCCAGCACGAGTCCGCGTACCGAGGAGGTGCCCAGGTCGAGCGCGAGAATGTTCATCGCGGGTCAAGTTACCCGCTGTGCCGCGCTCCGGCGTCCCAGCGGGTGGGCCGTACGCCCGATCGGCTTTCCGGGCCCGCGCGAGGGCCGTAGGGTGACCACATGCTCGCGCACCTGTCCTGCTGGTGGCCCGCCGACCCGGCGGCCATCTCCCGCGCGTAGCTTCCCACGCGGCCGCCCGACGAGGCGGCCGCCGGTCTCTCCCCGGCCCTCCCGGTCGCCCCGCCGGGCGCCGCCCGGCCCGAGGAGACCCCGTGACCCACCTGACCGAGCTGCTCGCCGCCGTCGCCGGCGGCGGCGACCCCGGCCCTTTCGCGCTCGTCCGCCGCGAGGGCGCCACGCATCTGGAGCTGTTCACCGGCACGGTACGCACGGCCGACCGGCTCGCCGACCTCCCGCTGCCCGACGGGCCGCCCGGCCCCCGCACCCTGGCGCTGGTGCCCTACCGGCAGGTCACCGAGCGGGGCTTCGCCTGCGTCGACGACGGCGTCCCGCTGGAGTTCCTCCGGATCGCCGGGCACGAGCGGATCGACCTGGCCGAGGCGCTCGCCGCGCTGCCCGACGTGCCCGTGCGCACCGCCGACGCCGGCTTCGACGTCAGCGACGACGAGTACGCCGCCACCGTCGCCCGGGTGCTCGCCGAGGAGATCGGGCGCGGCGAGGGCGCCAACTTCGTCATCCACCGCTGCCTGCGCGCCACCGTGCAGGGCCCGCCGCTGGTCGCCGCGCTCGCCGCGCTACGTCGGCTGCTGCGGGGCGAGCGCGGGGCGTACTGGACGTTCCTGGTGCACACCGGCACCCGGATCCTGGTCGGGGCCAGCCCGGAGCGGCACGTCAGCGTCGACGACGGCCTGGTCATGATGAACCCGATCAGCGGCACCTTCCGGCACACCGGCGCGGACGCCGACCGGGCCGCGCTGCTGCGCTTCCTCGCCGACCCCAAGGAGGTCGAGGAGCTGTACATGGTGCTCGACGAGGAGCTGAAGATGATGGCCACGGTCGCCGAGCACGGCGGCCAGGTGGTCGGGCCGTACCTCAAGGAGATGTCCCACCTGGCCCACACGGAGTACCTGCTCGCCGGCCGGGGCACGAAGGACGTGCGGGAGGTGCTGCGGGAGACCATGTTCGCGCCCACCGTCACCGGCAGTCCGATGGAGAACGCCTGCCGGGTCATCGCCCGGCACGAGCGCACCGGGCGGCGCTACTACGCCGGGGTGCTGGCGCTGCTGGGGCGCGACGACGCCGGCCGGCAGACCCTGGACGCGCCGATCCTGATCCGGACCGCCGAGATCTCCCCCGGCGGCGAGCTGCGGGTGCCGGTCGGGGCCACCCTGGTGCGGCACTCGACGGCCGAGGGCGAGGTGGCCGAGACGCACGCCAAGGCCGCCGGCGTGCTGGCCGCGCTGGGCCTCGGCCCGCAGGCGCCCGCAGGCGGCCCGGAGCCCGCCGCACGCCTCGCCGACGACCCGGAGGTCCGGGCCACGCTGGCCGCGCGCAACGCGCCGCTGGCCCGGTTCTGGCTCGACCAGCGGTCGCCGGGAGCCGGCGGCCTGCCCGGCCTGACCGGCCGGCGGGCGCTGATCGTCGACGGCGAGGACACCTTCACCGGCATGCTGGCCCACCAGCTGGGCGCGCTCGGCCTGGCCGTGACGCTGCGGCCGTGGCACGCCGCCGGCCCGGTGGACGCCCACGACCTGGTGGTGGTCGGCCCCGGTCCGGGCGACCCGGGCAGCGCCACCGAGCCGAAGATGCGCACGATGCGCGGGCTGCTCGCCGGGCTGCTCGCCGAGGGCCGGCCGACCCTGGCCGTCTGCCTGGGCCACCAACTGCTCGCCGGCCTGCTCGGGCTGGCGCCGCACCGCCGGGACGCGCCCTACCAGGGGCTCCAGCGGGAGGTGGACGTCTTCGGCACGCGCCGCCGGGTCGGCTTCTACTCCACCTTCACGGCGCGCGCCGAGGCCGACCGGCTGGCCACCCCGTACGGCCCCGTGGAGCTGGCCCGGGACGCGGCGGACGGCGCGGTGCACGCGCTGCGCGGGCGGGGCTTCGCGGGGGTGCAGTTCCACCCGGAGTCGGTGCTCAGCCCCGACGGCGTGGCCGTCCTCGCCGAGCTGCTGGGCGGGCTGCTGCCGGCCTCGGGCGGGGACCCGTCGACGGCGCCCGGGAGGTTCTCGGGGACGACCGGGCGTGCATAGTCGATCCGATCGGGGGTAGGGGTGCTGCGACCGGCGGTCCGGACGGGTCGAGAGCCCCCGCCCGGACCGCCGGTCGCGTGGCCCGGCCGGTGGCGCCACGTCAGCCGGACGGCGCAGCTCAGCCCGCCAGGCCCGCCTTGAGCGCCGCACCGATCTGCACGGCCCGCTTGACGGTCAACGCGGTGGCGCCGAGCGCGACGTGGTCCGGCGCCGTCTCGCCGTTGTTGCTGGTGTGCGAGGCGCCGTAGGGGTTTCCGGCGACGAACTGGCTCGGGTCGGTGTAGCCGGGGGTCACCACGACCCCGCCCCAGTGGTAGAAGACGTTGAACATCGACAGCAGGGTCGCCTCCTGCCCGCCGTGGGAGGTGGCCGTCGAGCAGAACGCGGAATAGACCTTGTTCGCCAGCGCGCCCTGCGACCACAGCGGCCCGGTGGTGTCCATGAACTGCTTGAGCTGCGCGGCCATCACGCCGTACCTGGTGGGGGTCCCGAAGACCACCACGTCGGCCCAGGACAGGTCGTCCAGCTGCGCCTCGGGCACGTCCTGGGTCTCCAGGGCGTGCGCCGCCCAGCCGGAGTTGGAGCGGATCGCCTCGTCCGGCGCCAGCTCGTGCACCTTGCGCAGCCGCACCTCTGCTCCCGCCTCACCGGCGGCCTCGCACGCCGCCTGCGCCATCTGGTACGTGATGCCGGTGGCGCTGTAGTAGATCACCGCGACCTTGGTCTGGGCAGCCATCGGGTGTTCCCTCCTCATGTCGGGTCAGCTCCGGCGACTACCCGATGTTTGCGCCGTCAAACGGTCACCCGGGGACTGCGCGCCCGGGACCGCCCGCCGCGGGCGATGCCGGGGACATGGCACCAGAGGCGGTAGCTCAAGATGTCCGCAAGTTTCGATGCGTTCCGTGGCCGGTCCGACCGCCGGCCGGCGATGCTGGTCGCACCGGTGCCGGCGGACCGGCAGCCGACCGGCACCGGTCACCCTGAACGGGGGATCGCGCTTGGCCGGCAGCGTCGCCGGCGAAGCGCGATCAGGGGCTCAGCGCACCAGCGCGTCCATCAGTCGCTCCAGCTCGGCCGGCGGATCGGCGGTCAGCCCGGTGTGCACCGGCCCGGTCTGGATCATCGTGCTGCGCGGGGCGGCCAGCCAGCGGAACCGCTCCCCCAGCCGCATCCCGCCCGACGGGCCGTCGCCGGCGCACGTCCGGTCCCAGGAATCCAGCACGGCGGCCACGGCGGCCAGGTCGACCTCCGGGGCCAACGCCCGCACCCGGGCGGCGTCCAGATGGGTACGCACGCCGAGGAAGTCCCGCCGCTGGCAGTAGAGCAGCACGCCGACGTTGACCTGTTCGCCCCGTTCCACCCGGGGCACCAGCCGGACGACGGCGTACTCGAAGGGTTCCCTCACGCCGCGCCCCCCTGCGGCAGCCAGTCGGCGGTGCGCGCGACCCGGCGGGCCAGATGGTCCACGTACGCCGCGCGGGCCGCGTCGGCGGAGTCGAAGTCGGCGCCGGTCAGCCAGCCGTCGGGTACCAGGGCCAGCACCTCGCCGAGCAGGTCCCGGGTCACCCGGGGGGCCAACTCGGCGTCCGCCTCGGCCACCCTGGTGGCGTAGGACGCCAGCACGTGGTCGTCGGCCCGGTACGGCCGGTGCACCGCCGCCTCGGCGCGGGGCCAGTTGTGGTGGAAGTACAGCGACGCCCCGTGGTCGATCAGCCAGAGTTCGCGGTGCCAGACGAGCAGGTTGGGGTTGCGCCAGCTGCGGTCGACGTTCTCCACGTAGGCGTCGAACCAGAGCACCCGGGAGGCGAGCGCCGGCTCGACGGGGTGCGCGACCGGGTCGTAGCCCAGCGCCCCGGGCAGGAAGTCCATGCCCAGGTTGGCGCCGCCGCTGTTGCGCAGCAGCTCCTGCACCTCCTGGTCGGGCTCGGCCCGCCCGATCACCGGATCGATCTCGAGCACCACCAGGGGCGGCACCGCCAGGCCCAGCCGACGGGCCAACTCGCCGCAGATCACCTCGGCGACCAGCGCCTTGGGGCCCTGCCCGGCGCCCCGGAACTTCGCCACGTACGTGCCGAGGTCGTCGGCCTCCACCACGCCGGGCAGCGAGCCGCCCTCGCGCAGCGGGGTGACGTACCGGATCCCGCAGACCTCTCGGAGCACGGGCCCACCCTAGTCGGGCGCGCCCGGCCCGGGCCGGGCGACCCGGCCGGCGGCAGTGGGCGCCGGGTCAGTTGTCGAGGCGGTCGCGCAGGTCGTCGACCTCCTGCTGGATCCGGTTCACGCCGCCCTCGTCGTTGAGGAAGGTGGTGATCCCGGCGGCGAAGGCGAGCCCGATCAGCACCGCCAGGGCGCTGAGCACCAGGCCGCCGATCGCCACGCCCCGGCCGGTCACCCCGGGTCGGCCGGCCATCTTGAGCCCGACGATGCCCAGGATCACGCCGATGATGCCGAGCAGCAGGCCGATCCAGGACAGGATCACGGTCAGCACGCTGATCAGCGCGGCCACCCCGAAGACCAGGGCGAAGGCGGCGGCGGCGCTGGTCTTGGCCGATCCGCCGGCCCGGCCCTCGCCGGGATGCAGCGGTACGGCGCCGCGCCGGGACGGCTCACTGGACGCAGTCATGTCGCTCCCTCCACGCGCACCATTGCGCGTATCTCGGCCGGGCGCTTTCCCACTGTGGCCGCCCCTATGCGCGTCGACGGGTCGGTGGGCGGTCCTAGGCTGGCGCCGACCTCTTCGTGAAGGGAACCCGATGACGGTGGACCTCGGCCGGCGCGAGGCGCTCGCGCTGCGGATGACCAGCCTGCTGCTCCGCCCGCACCCCACGGTGCGCCCGGACGGGGTGGCCGGCGTGGTGGAGTGGTTCGGGGCCATGCAGGCGCAGGACCTGGCCAGCGGCATGTGGTCGCTCGGGGTGCGGCTGCCCGCGCTCGGCCACGCCGACGTGCACGCCGCGCTGGAACGCCGGGAGGCGCTGCGCACCTGGCCGATGCGGGGCACCGTGCACCTCGTGCCGCCCCGCGACGCCCGCTGGATGCTGGAGCTGACCGGCGTACGCTCGCTGGCCGGCGGCGCCACCCGCCGCGCGCAGCTCGGGCTGACCGAGGCCGACGCGGACCGCGCGGTCGACGTGCTCGGCGCCGCGCTGGCGGGCGGCGGGCGGCTCACCCGGGCGCGGTGCCTGGCCGCGCTGCGGGCGGCCGGCATCGACACCGGCGGCCAGCGCGGCTACCACCTGCTCTGGTACGCCAGCGTCCGCGGCGTCACCTGCCTCGCGCCCAACGTGGGCACCGAGCAGACCTTCGCCCTGCTCGACGAGTGGGTGCCCGACCCGCACCGGCCGGAGCGCGACGAGGCGCTCGCCATCCTCGCCCACCGCTACGTGCGCTCCCACGGGCCGGTCACCGCCCGGGAGTTCGCCGGCTGGACGGGGCTGACGCTCACCGACGCGCGCCGGGGCTTCGCGGCGGCCGGCGACGCCCTGACGGTGGTGCGCGTCGACGGGGCGGAGGCACTGGTTGACGCCGCCCTGCTGGACGCGCCCCGCGAGCCGGTCGACGACCTGCTGGTCCTGCCCGGCTTCGACGAGTACCTGCTGGGCTTCAAGGACCGCTCGCTGATGCTGGATCCCGACCACGCCGACGCGATCGTGCCGGGCCGCAACGGCGTCTTCCAGCCCACGGTCGTGCGCGACGGGCGGGTCGTGGGCACCTGGAAGCGGGTGGTCGGCAGGACCCGGGTGACGGCCACGGTGTTCCCGCTGGCGCCCCTCGACGAGCGCACCCGGGCCCGCGTGACGGGCGCGCTGGGCCGCTACGCCGCCTTCCTGGGCCTGCCGCCCCGGGTCGACTGGGCCGGCTGACCGGCGGGCCGCCGGCCGTCCCAGCGGCCCCACCGGCCAGCGCGTCGTCCCAGCGGCCCCACCGGTCCCGCCGGCCCCTCTCGCCCGCCGCGTTCGCCCGGCTCCCGCCTTCCGGGTGCTGCTCCTATTCGGCGGGCTGTCGACGAATCCGCCCCGGCCGGACGGGTATCCGGCCCGTGAACCGAGAGGGAGGTAGACGACCATGAGGCTCACTGAACAGCAGGCCAACTCGCTGTACGGACAGGACGTCAAGGACCGCTCGGGGTCGAAGATCGGGAGCGTGGGCCAGATCTGGGCCGACGCCGCCGGTGAGCCGACCTGGGTCAGTGTGAAGACCGGTCTGATGGGCCACAAGGAGTCGATGGCTCCGCTGGAGAAGGCCCGGATCACCGACGGCGGGCTCGCGGTCGACTACGACAAGTCCACCGTGAAGGACGCCCCGGCCGTGGACGCCGGCACCGACCAGCCGCTCGACACGGCGCAGATCGAGCAGCTCTACGCCCACTACCGCCTGACGCCGCAGGCCCCGCAGGCCCCGCCGGCCACTGGTCGCGGACGGGCGCCGGGCGCCGGCGAGGACCTGATCCGGTCCGAGGAGCGGATGCGGGTCGGCACGGAGAGCCAGCCCGCCGGTACGGCACGGCTGCGCAAGTACGTCGTCACCGAGGACGTGCACGCCACCGTGCCGGTCGAGCACGACGAGGTGTACGTGGAGCGGGAGCCCATCGCCGCCCGCGACGCGCGCGGCGTCCGCTCCGACATCGGCGAGGCCGAGCAGGAGATGACCCTGCGGGCCGAGCGGCCGGTGGTCGCCAAGGAGACGGTGCCCGTCGAGCGGGTCCACCTGGCCAAGGACGAGGTCGTCGAGGAGCAGCCCATCGACGACCAGATCCGCCGGGAGCGGGTCGACGCCGACATCCCGGAGCGGAGCCGGCGCCGTCGCTGACCGCTGAGACGGCAGCGGGCGGGTGGGTCGGTGCGACCCACCCGCCCGTCGCGTCGTACCTCAGTCGGCGAGCGCGCCGGCCGCCCGGCCCTCGTGCAGGGTCAGGTTGCGCCCGTTGGTCGGGTCGAACAGGTGGATCTTCTCCAGGTTGAACCAGACCCGGCGGGTCTGCCCCTCCTCGACGGGGGACTCGGCCGACAGCCGGGTCACCAGGCTGGCGCCCCCGCCGCTGAAGTCGGCGCCCGCGTCGGCCGCCAGCTCCTCCAGCTCGGCGGCGCTGGCCCGCTCCCCCTCGACGCTGAAGTAGACGTACTTGTCGGAGCCCATCGACTCGACGATGTCGACCGGCGCGTCGAACTCCAGACCCCGGCCGCGGGTGTCGTCGTCGATCAGCGCGGCGTCCTCGAAGTGCTCCGGGCGGATGCCGAGGATCAACTCGCGCGGGGCGTCGGCCCCCTCCAGCTCACGCCGGATCCGCTCGCCGATCGGCACGTCGCCCAGCGCCGTACGCAGCCGGCCGTCCTCGACCGCGGCGTGCAGGAAGTTCATCGACGGCGAGCCGATGAAGCCGGCGACGAAGAGGTTGCGGGGGTGGTCGTACAGCTCCTGCGGCGGGCCGACCTGCTGCACCGCGCCGCCCCGCATGATCACGACGCGGTCGCCGAGGGTCATCGCCTCGGTCTGGTCGTGGGTCACGTAGACGGTGGTGGTGCCGAGCTTCTTCTGCAGGCGCGACACCACGGTGCGCATCTGCACCCGCAGCTTGGCGTCCAGGTTGGACAGCGGCTCGTCCATCAGGAACGCCTTGGGCTGCCGGACGATCGCGCGGCCCATCGCGACCCGCTGGCGCTGGCCGCCGGAGAGGTTGGCCGGCTTGCGGTCCAGCAGCGCGGAGAGCTCCAGGACCTTCGCCGCCTCCTCCACCTTTCGGTGGATCGTCTCCTTGTCCAGCTTCGCCAGCCGCAGCGGGAACGCCATGTTCTCCCGGACGGTCATGTTCGGGTAGAGGGCGTAGGACTGGAAGACCATCGCGATGTCCCGGTCCCGGGGGGCCTTGTCGTTGACCCGCTGGCCGCCGATGCGCAGCTCGCCGGAGCTGATGTCCTCCAGGCCCGCGATCATGTTGAGGGTGGTGGACTTCCCGCAGCCGGACGGCCCGACCAGGATGACGAACTCGCCGTCGGCGATCTCCAGGTCGACGTCGGCCACCGCGACGGTCCCGTCCGGGAACTTCTTGCTCACCTTGTCGAGCACGATGTCAGCCATGAGTACCACCTATCCCTTGACTGCGCCGGAGGTCAGGCCGGAGACGATGCGGCGCTGGAAGAAGAGGACGAACAGGATGATCGGCACGGTGATCACCACGGCGGCGGCGCAGATCGCCCCGGTGGGGTCCTCGAACTGCGACTCGCCGGTGAAGAACGACAGCGCCACCGGCACCGTGCGGGCCCGCTCGGTGGAGGTCAGGGTGATGGCGAAGAGAAAGTCGTTCCAGCAGAAGATGAAGACGAGGATCGCCGTGGTGAACAACCCCGGCGCGGCGAGCGGGGCGATGACCCGCCGGAACGCCTGCGCCTGCGTCGCGCCGTCCATCTTCGCCGCCTTCTCCAGGTCCCACGGGATCTGCTTGAAGAACGCCGACAGCGTGTAGATCGCCAGCGGCAGCGCGAAGGTGATGTACGGCAGGATCAGGCCCGGCCAGGTGTCGAAGAGGCCGAGCTGCCGCTCGATCTCGAACAGCGGCGACACCAGGGACACCTGCGGGAACATCGCGATCAGCAGGGAGACCCCGACCAGCAGCCGCTTGCCGGGGAAGTCCAGCCGGGAGATCGCGTACGCGGCCATGGCGCCGAGCACCACGGCGATCACGGTGGCGATCAGCGCGATGCCGATCGAGTTGGCCAGGGCCCGGAGGAACTGGTCGGTGGAGAAGATCGTCCGGTAGTTGTCCAGCGTCCACTCCTGCGGGATGAACTTCCCGTCGGTCAGCGTCGCCGGGGTCTTGAACGACAACGACATGATCCAGAGCACCGGCACCAGCGCGAAGACGACCACGATGGCGTCCAGCAGGCCCCAGCGCAGCTTGGCCCGGGTGGTGGTGTCAGCCATCTCAACGCCTCTCCCCGTCGTCGCTGCCGGGGGCAGCGGTACCGAACAGCTTCACGAAGACGAAGGCGATGATCGCCACGGTGAGGAAGATCAGCACCGACATCGTCGACCCGATGCCGAGGTTCAGGCCCCGGATCAGGTTGTTGTAGGCGAGCATCGACACCGACGAGGTCTCGTTGCCGCCCGCGGTCAGCACGAAGATGTTGTCGAACACCCGGAACGCGTCCAGGGTGCGGAACAGCAGCGCGACCAGGATCGCCGGCTTCATCACCGGCAGCATCACCTTGGTGAACCGCTGCCAGGAGGTGGCGCCGTCGGTGGAGGCGGCCTTGAGCAGGTCCTCCGGCACCAGGGCCAGGCCGGCCATGAGCAGCAACGCCATGAACGGCGTGGTCTTCCAGATCTCGGCCAGCATGATGATCGCCAGCGAGCTGGCCCGCTCGGTCAGCGGCGCGCCGTCGCTGAACAGGTTGGCCAGGTAGCCGGTGCCCGGCGTCCACGCGTACCGCCAGGAGAAGGCCGCGACGACCGTGACGATGCCGTACGGGATCAGCGCGGCGGTGCGCACGATGCCCCGGCCGACCAGCGTGCGGTGCATGATGAGCGCCAGTCCCATGCCGAGCACCAGCTCGACGGCGACGGTGACCACCGTGATCAGCGCGGTGACCCCGAACGCCGTCCACCAGAACTCGTTGGTCAGCACGGTGACGTAGTTCTCCAGCCCGACGAACTCGCGCTCGGCGGGGAAGCGCAGGTCGTAGCGCTGGAGCGACAGCCAGACCGAGTAGATGATCGGGTACGCGGTCACCAGCACCATGACCAGCGCGGCGGGCGCGCAGAGCAGCCAGCCCAGCCGGCGCTCGGCCTTCCTGTTCTCGCTCAGCGGGGCCTTGCGGCCCCGGCCGGCGCGCTGGGCCGGCACCCTGGCGTCCCGGCCGGGCCGGGCGGCCGTCTCGTCGGCGGCCACGTCGGCGCCCGCCGGCGTGGCGTTCACGCTCATGCCGCCACCTCCCGGCGCTCGGCGTCGAGGCGCGGGGTGCGCTCGCTCACGGCAGGACCCCCTTCGATTCGAGGGCGTCGGCGATGGCGTCGCGCAGCTCGTCGGCGGTCTGCTCGGGCCGGATCGCCGACGGCGGCGACAGGATCGCCGACATGACGGTGGAGATGCTCTGGTACGCCGGGGTCAGCGGCCGGACGGCCGGTTCCTTGAGCTCCTCGAGGATGGTGTCCTTCATCGGGTACGCCTCGGCCATCTCCGGGTCGTCGTAGACCTTCTCGATGGTCGGCGGCACCCCGTCCTTGACGGCGGAGAACTTCTGGTTCTTCTCGCTGCGGATGCACCGGGCCGCCTCGAAGGACTCCTCGGGGTGCTTCGAGTAGGCGCTGACCGCCATGTTGATCCCGCCGATGGTGACCTTGCTCGGGGTGTTCTCGTCGACGCCCGGGATCCGGGCCCAGCCGACCTGCTTGGCCAGCTCCGGGTTGGCCTCCTGCATGGCCGGGTAGACGAACGGCCAGTTGACCTGGAACGCGCCGTCGCCGGACTGGAACTCCAGCCGGACCGGGTCCTCGGTGGCGTTGCTGAACGACGGCGACGTCACGCCCGACGTGGCGAAGCGCTGGAGCTGCTCCAGCGCCCGCACGGTGCCCGCGTCCATCACGGCCTGCTTGCCGTCGTCGCTGAGGATCTTGCCGCCGGCGCTCTCGGCGAGGGTGTTGTAGAGGACGACGAGCCCCTCGTACTGGGCGCCCATCGTGAGCACCTGGTACGGCTTGCCCTGCTGCTTCAGCTCCTGCGCGATGGAGATCATCTGGTCCCACGTCTTCGGCGGCTGCGGCACCAGGTCCTTGCGGTACCAGAGGAGTTGGACGTTGGTGTTCTTCGGCGCGCCGTAGAGCTTGTCGGAGTAGCGGGCGGTCTCCAGCGGGCCGGCGAGGGTGCCCTGCTCGACCTCGGCCCGGTCCTGCCCGGTCCACTCCCTGATCCAGTCGGCGCTGGCGAACTCCTGGGTCCAGGTGACGTCGAGGCCGAGGACGTCCATCCCGCTGTCCTGCGCGGCCAGTCGGCGGACCAGCTGCACCCGCTGGTCGTCGGCCTGCCGGGGCAGCACCCGGTAGACGATCTCGTAACGCCCCCGGGCCTGCGCGTTGCAGTCGTCGACGACCTTCTGCAGGTTCTGCTCCGGCGGGTAGTACAGGTTGATCGTGGGCGTACCGCCGTCCCCACCGGAACCGCAGGCGGCCGCCATCGGCGCCACCAGCGTCAACGCCGCGGCGGCGGCCACCGCGCGCACGCGCGGCCGGCGTCGGCGTCGGGCCTTGTCAGGGTCGCTCATCACCCCTCCCCTCGTGTCGGCCAAAGGCCGGGGTGAGGCTCCGCGCCCCGGCGCACGGCGAGCCGTTCGGGCCGTCTGACCAGCGGTTCCGTCGCCCCGGACGTTTCGTGGCCACACACTGCCCGACCTGCGAAGTTGCGAAACCTGACGCTGGTGGGACGGCGCCGACATCGCCGGGTGTGGCGCGGATCACCGCCGTGCGGGCCGGCCCGGCCGACCGTAGGCTCGGCCGATGGACGCCACCTTCTTCCTCGACCCCGCCTGCCCGTGGACCTGGCGCACCTCCCGCTGGCTCGTCGCCGTCGCCGACGCCCGGGGCCTGCACATCGAGTGGCGGGCGTTCAGCCTGGCCATCCTCAACTCGGGGCGGGTGCCGCCGGAGCACGCCGAGGCGATGACCGCCTCCAGCCGGGCGCTGCGCCTGGTGGAGGCGCTGCGCGCCGAGGGCCGCCACGACGACGCCGCGCGGTTCTACGCCGAGATCGGCGCCCGCAGCCACGACGCGGGCAACCCGCTGTCGGCGGCGATCGTGGACGCGGCCGTCGAGGCGGCGGGCCTGGGTGCCGCCGCGCCGGCACTCGACGACGACCGCTGGGACGAGGCGGTACGCGAGTCGCACGCCCTGGCGTACGCCTCGGCCGGCCCGGACATCGGCGCGCCGGTGCTCATGGTGCCGGGCGCCGACCGGGGCGTCCACGGCCCGATCCTGACCGAGGTCCCCGGCACCGACGACGCCCTGACGATCTGGGACTCGCTGCTCCCCCTCATCCGGATGTCCGCCTTCCACGAGGTCAAGCGCGCCCGCCACTGACCCTTCGCGGTCCCCCCGGTCGGGGGCGCCTCACCCGCGCTGGACGGGGTGACCGGCTGCCCCCGGCCCGGGCGTGATCCGGCGCCGGTTGGTCGTCGCGCGCACCAGCAGGACCACCCAGCCGATCGCGGCGAGCACGCCGGCCGCCGCGAGCCCGATGAAGAGCAACCAGGTGTCGCCGCCCCGCGCGGCGAAGACGCCCCTGCGGGCCCCGGTGTCGCGGGCCGCCACGGTGGCCCCCGGGGTCAGCCTCTCCGGCCCGTCGTAGACGACGACGTCGTGGCGCGGCGGCCCGCCCCCGTCCGGGACGAAGTCGCCGTGCCAGACGCAGTTGCGGCCGCACCTCTCGTGCAGCGCGGTGAAGGTGCCCGCCGTGCCGCCACCGGACTTCGCCCGCCAGGCCGGGGCGACGTCGGGCACGCCGAGGGCCAGCCCGAGGAGGGCGAGGAGGGGAAGCCCCAGCCAGAGCAGGAACCTCATCCCCCAGCCGCCCGCCCCGTCCGCCACGGCCCCACCGTAACAAGATCGCGCCCCGCCTCGACGATCATGAGGTTGGCGGGTGCGTCTCGTCCGTTTCGTCGCGGCCAACCTCATGATCGACGACGGGGGGTGGGCGGGCGGAGCGCCCCGATCGGTGGGTTCTCGCGGGAATCCCCCTCCGCCGCCGGACCGGTTGGGCAGGATCGTCCCCAACGAGGAGGTGCCGTCGTGCAGGACACCCGCGCTCTCGCCCTGACGTTCGAGGTGGGCGGCCTGCCACCGGTCAGGACCGAGGCGCTGTCCATCTTCGCCGCCGGGCACCGGCAGGCGACGAGGGTCCGCGCCCTGCTCCAGGCGGCCTGCGCCGCGGCCCAGCGCACCGGCTGGACCCCGCTGTCCGGGCCGATCGAGGTGGACCTCGTGCTGCGCTGCCCGCCGGGGCACCGCACCTCCGACGCCAGCACCCTGCTCGGCGGGGTGTGCGCGGTGCTCCAGGACAAGAAGCGGGTGGCCAGCATCGGCCTGGCGCACCTCGGCGTCCTGGTGGACGTCGCCCTCTACGACGACGACCGGCAGATCCGGCGACTGTCGTACGCGGAGAAGCCGGCGGAGGACTTCTCGTACCGGGTCCGGGTGGCCGCCGTACCGCACGTGGTTTGACCGACGGCCGCGGTGGGGTACCGCGGACGCCGATGAAGGGAGCGCCGATGTCGGAGCCACATGTCACGCTGGACCCTCGCGGGCTCGATCCCGTGCAGCAGAAGCTGCAGGGCCCGCTGGAGGACCAGCTGACCTCGGCGCTGCAGGCCGCCACCGAGCGGATCAGCGCCAGCTACGCCGGCGAGCCGGTGGAGCAGATCTGCCAGCGGCTGCTCGACGAGACGCGCTCGGGGCTGCACCCCGACATCGCCGCCGGCTTCAACCCGGACATGGACGAGTTCTGCCGGGTGGCCGTGGCGATCGTGCGCGGCGAAACCTCCTGAGGCACGGGCGTCAGCCTGTCCACCGGCCCCTCAGGCGGCGACCGGGTCGCCCCGCAACGCCGTCAGCGGGTGCGCCGCGGGGGCCGGCTCGCCGGCCAGTTCGGCGGCATACTCCCGGACCAGCGCCGGCAGCCGGTGTACCCCGTGCTCGTCCCGGCTGGCCAGGTGCGCGTCGGCCAGGTCGTCGAGGGTGCGGTGCAGCCGCGCGGCGGAGATCCCGAGCTGCCGGGCGACCCGCTCGGGCTGGAGCAGGGCGTCGGGCGTCGCGCCGAGCAGGGCGAGGATGCGGCCGGCCACCTCGTCGTCGGCGCGGACGGCGGCGACGACGGTGCTCAGGCTGGCGCGCACCGACAGGTCCTCGTAGTCCAGCAGGTCCAGCCGCTCCCGCCCGTCGGCGAGCTGACCGACCAGGGCGTCCACCGACATGCCCGGTCGGGCCGCCAGGCGCGTGCCGGCGACGCGCAGCGCGAGCACCGATCCGGCGCAGAGACGGACCAGCTCGCCGGTGGCGGCTGGGTCGACGGCCAGCCGCTCCGGGCCGGCGAGCGCCGCCAGCAGCTCGTGCGCGTCGGCGTCGGCGAGCGGGCGCAGCGTCACCCGCCGCACGCCGTCCAGGCTGCCCAGCCGGCGCTGCCCGACCACGACCAGGCCCGGGCCGGGCCCGGCCGGCAGCAGCGGGCGGACCTGGGCGGCGCGGGTGACCCCGTCCACCACCAGCAGCAGCCGCCGCCCGGCCACCAGGGACCGGTACCAGCCGGCCCGCTCGTCGGTGTTCGTGGGCACGTCGCCGGGGGCGACCCCGATCGCGCGCAACACCCGGGCCAGCACCTCACCCGGAGTCACCGGGGCCCGGTCGCCGAGGTCGACGAAGACCTGCCCGTCGGGGAAGTCGGCGGCGACGGCGTGCGCGGCGCGTACCGCCAACGCGCTCTTGCCGCTGCCGAACGCGCCGGTCACGACCACGGCGGCGGGGGTCGCACCGCGCAGGGCCGTGACGACCTCGGCCGTCTCCCGGCTCCGGCCGACGAAGGTGACGAGGCCCGCCGGCAGCTCACGGGGCACCGCCCAGCCGGCGGGCCCGCCGAGCCCGGACGGGCGCGGTGCCACTCCGGCGGCGTCCGACGCCGGCGGCGGGGCGACCGGCGCGGTCGCCGTCATGACCGGCGCGGGCGGCGGGCTGTACGCCAGCTCGGGCGCCCGGTCGAGCATCGCGCGGTGCAGGGCGGCCAGTTCCTCGCCCGGCTCGATGCCGAGCTGCTCGTCGAGCGTGGCCCGGGCGTCCCGGTAGACGGTGAGCGCCGCCGGAACGTCCCCGCAGCGATAGAGGGCCAGCATCAGCTGGGTCCAGGCCCGCTCGCGCAGCGGGTGGGCGGCGAGGTGCCCGCGCAGCTCGGGCAGGAGGTGCCCGTGCTCGCCGGCGGCCAGCCGCGCCTCGGCCAGCTCCTCGAAGACCTGGAGACGCTGCTCGTCGAGGCTGGCCCACCGGTTGTCCAGCGCGGTGCCCCGGGGCAGGCCGTCGCCCGACACTCCGCGCCACTGCGCGAGTGCGGCGGTGAGGGTACCGACGGCGCTGGCCGGGTCGGCCGTGGCGAGCAGGGCCCGCCCTTCGCCCGCCAGCCGGTGGAACTGGGTCACGTCCAGCTCGTCCGGCGAGAGCCGCAGCTCGTACGCGTTGGGGCGGGCGAGGAGCCGGTCGCCCAGCTCCCGCCGCAGCCCGGCGGCGTGGGAACGCAGGTTCGCCACCGCGGAGGCGGGTGGCACGTCGGGCCAGACCATGTCGGCCAGCCGTGACAACGAGACCGGGCGGTTCGCCTCCAGTGCCAGGCCTGCGAGGACCGCGCGTCGCTTCGCCGCCCCGGGCGTGACGACCTGGCCGTCGACGCACAGCTCCACGCAGCCGAGAAGCCGAATCTGTAGTTTCATGGTGCCGCTCCCCCGTTGAACCTTGAGCGCGCTCAGGCTAAGTGGGAGGTTCCGAAGGGAACAAGACATGCAGAGAGCGGCAGACGGTGACTAACATCAATGCCTTCCGGCGGCGTGTCACCGTAACGACATTGGCCAGGAGGACGCTCCCGTCAATCCGTCACGCGGGGTGACGGGCCTCGCGTCAACCCGGGCCGGCCAACCGCCCAAATACCCGATGCCGCTGACGTGAAACAGTCACCGGAGGGCCGCCAACAGTCCACTCCGGAGCGGGCGATATGCCAAGCAGCCGAAAGGATCACTGGTGCCCGCCGGACCGGCGGGTCACGGACCCACGGTCGGTGAACACGCAACCCCTGGATGGAGGCGCCTCTGCCCCGCCCAGCCCCGTGGCGCCAGCAACGTCCGGTGGTGGCGCAGAGACAAACACAAGGGTGGGCCCACCGCAGCGGCGAGCCCACCCTCCATGTCACATCGGACCGGTCACCCCGTCTGGCCCACGAGCTCGGGCACCGATCGGTCGATGCTGATCGTGAGCGGACCGTCCGGCTCGAATCCCGGAACACCCACAGCCCGGTCGACCGACGCCGACCATTCGGGAAGCGCCGACTCGATCAGATCGATGGAGGTCGTCAACGGCGAGTACTCGATGCCGAGCGCGCGAACCTCGCCAGCCACCCTGATGCTGACGAACTCCCACCGGGCATCGGCCCGGTCGACGGCACGCAGGGTCAACTCGGCCGCATCCACGGCAGCGATGAATGCTTCCGTGTCACGGACCACCTCGAGACCGGCACTGCGGTTGACAAATGCAAACACGTCCTCCACCTGCGCATCGCTCGACAGATACGACCTGAGGTCGGCTGCCTTCTTCGCCGAGGCGAGGTCGGCGTCGCGCAGCCAGGTGGACTTTCTCAAGCAGAAGGTCGGTCCGGTCTCTTCCGACTCCTGTCCCGGCAGGGAGTCGGTCCGGTAGACCCCCGCGACGGAGACACGGGGCCCCTCATCGATCATGGCCGTCAGCCAGGGCTGGAACAGGAGTCGATCCCCCGAGAAGGAGGCGCTGACCATCCGAATGCCGGCCAGCTTCGCCACGGCGATGCGCTTGAGCGTGCCGACGTTCGGCAGAAGGCGAGCCGGTCGCATCACGGCGAAACCGGGGTACCCGGCTGCCGAGCCTTCGCCCTCACCCATGGACCCTCCCTCCTGCTACACGTCAGAACGTAGGCCCGGGGTCGCATCCTATGGAGCGGGTGGTGGCGTACGAAGATGCACGCCACCACCCGACCGACCAACTCCAGAGCACTTCGAGTGGTCATCTCGCTCTCCCCGCCAGCCACGGCAGCCGACTGCGCCGGTGAGAGACCCAGGTGTCCCGGCGGTTCGAGACCCTGCTTCAACTTCTTCACGGTGACCGAGCAAGTGTCGCAAGATGGCCGACCTCTACGGCGTGGCCTCCATGGCCGCCCAACGCGCTACGCGAACTCCAACACCGGCGCACCATCTACAGCGTCGCCGGCAAAGGCACCTCCGTCCACCCCGACGCCTTCGACCTACTACGCGGCAGCGTCCTCCGCGAACCCATCAACGACCTCGACCTACGCCGCAGAGTCGCCGACTAACAAGCCGTCACCGTCCGCTACCACCACGCCCGCACCGCCGACGACAAGAACGCAGCCCTACCTGGCGCTGCGCCACGCGGACACCAACAGTCAACTCATCGACGGAGTGATCAAGCACCAGGCCGATTGAGGCATCTTCGCCGAACAGCCCGTCTCCAACGTCCCAGCAACGACGAGCAGGCCCCACCGCCCGCCAAGCGCTCCCGCAGCAGCCGCAACCGCAACCGCACGAAGCAGCAAGCCAGCCGGACCAAGGTACTGGACCAAGATCCGACTGGCTCAAAACTGCTCTACAGGATCAAGAGCGCCCGGCTACGCCGGACGGACGCGCACGCGCCATGCCATTCCGGCCTGCGCGTACGCGCCCAGCAGCAACGCTGACGGCAACCCAAGCAAGCAACCACAACCGTCAGCACACTACGCGCCCGAGCAATTACTCGGCGGAGCCAACGCGGTACGGCGTGGCAGCCCTCTACTTACCAGAAAGCCAATCAGCAAACGGAACCATTTCCGCACACTGCGGCCAAACCATTCGCAAGGATTTGGCGAACGCGAAAGCTACGGATTCAAGCATCGTCAGCAGCTCCGAGTAATCGACTTCTTCGATGACAGGATCGGGAACCCATCCCGTGCGGGAAATACACGTCGCTTCTACGCGGTCACCGCTGACTGCAAAACGTATGGTCCGCTCGATACCTTGACCATACATATCCACTTCCGCCGAGCCGCCGACCCTAATGCCACTTAGCAGATCCGGGAACTGCTCGACTAGAGTTGATAGATCGTACCGGACATCGACGGGCCACTGATCCTGACCAAATCCGGCCATACTGAATGCACAGTCAGTCTCAGCAAGCACACTGCATAACTCCATGACGATCGACTCGAAGTCCTGGTCAGACGGGCCCTCGGTCGCCGAAGCGACGGTCGAGGGAGCAACGAGCGTAATGTTAAACGACGTCATCTTAGTTCCCTATTACAATTGGGAATGCGGTCCTATATCGCCCATTCCGAACCGGCACAAGTTGTGCATGTGTCGCCGGAACCACTGTTCCATCGGGCCTGATCACACTGCCCATCCCCGCAGGCAGTGGGACCTGGCGAGGCCCAGCACTCGGATCATACTGATCGCGTAGCCAGGCGGCAGCATCAGCGTCATTCGCCCACTGGCCTTGGTCGTTCCCGGTGCTTCTAGCACGATCCGTCAAACTCCGAGTGTTTCGTGGACCAGCGCCGTGCTCACTGAACGTATGACCAAACGTCGGCCGACTATTAGGATTCCAGTTCGTCGGCTTCGGCGCGGCGCAACTGCACGGGTTGCCCTTAGCATCAACACCGCCACCGCAGTTATGCACGAGCACCGACTCATCGCCGGCTAGCACGTAGTACGTGTGGATTCCCGTAACGGTCAGGTTGTGCACGCGGGCAAGTTGTGTCCAAGTGCGGACCGCGAGAACCTCTACCAACTTCCCATCCGACGACCGCAGCCGACTCCCTGGCTCAACATCCTCGGCGTCGACCCACTTCTTGAGGTCTTCAATCCAGAAGGGGTGCTGGTCGGTGGCGACAACCATGCCTGTCTTGTCGCCAGCGTTGCCGTCGGTGTCAACCGTGACCTCTACGAGATCCTTCTGCCCCTCACCGAGGATAAGGGCCTCAACACTGCGTGCCTCGGTCCGCCCAGTCTCAGGGTCCGTGGCGAGAACCTCGTCGCCGACGCGAATCTCATCGATAGCCTTGCGCGACCCGTCAGCCATTACCACGAGGGTTCCGGGAACAAAACTGTTCCGACAGCCTCCCAGCCATCGCCCACCGGGCACCTTGGCCGGAGCCACGGAGGTAGCTATGGTCAATCCGTTCTTGGTGCCGGCGCGTACGACGCCCTCCACGTCGCCTTCTGCGGCGGCCTGCACACCGCTCCACCAGGTGGTGCCAACGTCGGACACCATCCCCCACGCCATCTTGTATGGCCTGGTGACCGTGTTGACGGCCACGCCGCCTACCCGCTTTGTTGCACTTCCCCAATCACCGTTCGAAGCGTCCTCGACCGCTTGACCCACTTCGGCGTACTCGCTGGAGACCTCACCCCAAAGGCCCTTCGCACCATCGACGACACCACCGAAGAAATCCTTGGCACCGCCGATGATTCCGCTGCCGATGTCGGAGATGAAGCTGTGTCCGTCCATTTCGATGGCACTGATCGGATTGCCGCCACCGAAGGCGTACCGGTTCCCGGTCCACGGGTCGGCGCCGAGGTTCATGTCCGCGAGGGCGCCGTTGTAGCTGTCGCGGGACAGGAACCGGTTGAGGCCCGGGCTGTAGTCCCGGAAGCCCATGTCGTACGACTCGGAGTTCTGGTCCCAGCGCTTCGAGTTGAAGCGGTAGGCGTTGTACGGCTCCTTCGTCGGATCCGCGGCGTCGGGCTTGTCGATGCCGGTGAACTGCGCGTCGTCGTTCTTGCCGTAGGCCGTGTAGCCGTAGGTGGCCTTCGTGTCGCCGGTCTCGTCGGTCAACTGCTCGACGTCGGTGTGCGGGTTGTAGCCGTAGTAGGCGTCCTCTTCGCTGCCGTCGTCCTTGTGGGTGATCTGCGAGAGCCGCTGGCCCCACGGCGAGTACTGGTACGACTTGGTGACCTCACCGGCCACCTCCTCGTTCAGGACCTCGCCGGAGAGACCGAGGTAGTTGAACGTCGTGGTCTTTTCCTTGGTACCGCCGACATCCGTCGTCTTGGTCGTCGTCCGGTCCAGCGGGTCGAACGTGTGCTTCGTCGTCGAGGTGCCCGTGCTCGTCGTCTTGCGGTTCTCGATGACGTGGTCGAAGCCGTCGTAGACGTTCCGCTCGATGACCGTCCCGGCTGCCGTGACGGTGTCGAGCCGGCCGAAGGGGTCGTAGTTGTACGAGGCGGTCGCCCCGCCGGTGGACGCGGTGAGCAGCCGGTTGCGGTCGTAGTTGAAGGTGGTCGTGGCGTTCTTGATCGTCTGGTTGATGACGTTGTTGTTGGCGTCGTGCACGTAGGTCTCGGTGTCGGCGCCGTGACCGGTCTTGACCAGTTGGGACAGGCGGTCGCGCGGGTCGTAGGTGTAGGCGCTGGTGGTGTCGAGGTACGCCGCGTGGTTGTCGGCGTTCATCTTTCTCGCGACGTCCCGGGTGCGGTTGCCGTTCAGGTCGTAGGTGTAGGTGTGCTCCGACACCAAAGTCCCGTTCGGCTTCTTCTCGACCTGGGACTTCAGCGCCCCGTCCAGGTAGTAGGTGTGGTCGACGGTGTTGCCGTTGCCCTTGGCCTGCCTCAACAGTTCGCCACGGTCGGTGTAGGTGAAGGTGGTGGTCTTCTTGTCCGGATCCGCCGCGGATTTGCCGTTGACCACGGTCGACACGAGGTCACGCGGGTCGTAGCCGTAGCTGGCGTACTGGCTGTCGTGGGTGGTGGTCTTCGGTGCGCTGTTCTCGTTGTAGGTGTAGGTGGTGGTGTTCCTGACCGTCCCCGACTTCTTTTCGACGACCGTCTGCACCTGGTTCAGACCGGTGTAGGCCACCGAGTAGGTGTCGACCCGGGCATTGGGTGACGCGTCGGTGATGGTCTGGAGGTTGCCGTTGGGGTCGTACCGGTAGGCGTAGTCGACCTTCTCGTTGTCGGCCTCGCCGGTGTTGCTCCGGACCAGCTTCACCGCGTCGGCGACGACCGTGCCGCCGGCCTGGTCGGACAGGGACACCTTGTGGCTATTGCCCTCAGTGAAGCTGTACGAGCCGAGGCTCACCCAGGTGCCGGCGCTGGCGGTCTGGTTGACCGTCCGCACCGTGTCGCCACCGCCGTGCTTGACCGTGAACTTCGCGTCGGTGGCGGCGCCGGACACGTTCGGGTAGCGGACGAACGCCTCGTACGTGCCTGCCTGGGGCACGTTGAGCTGCCAGGTGAACGTGTTCGTGCCGGTCCCCGCCGGACGGGTGACGTAGTTGTGGCCGTACCTGCCCGTGGCCGAGGTGGCCGCGGTCCAGGTGCCGGTGGCGGAGGTGTTGTTGAAGTCGGAGTTGTCGACCAGCACGACCTGCCTGCCGACCGGCACGCCGTCGTCCGTGCGGGACTTCAGCTTGCCGTCGGGGAAGTAGGACCAGGTCATGGTGCGGTTCGACGATCCGCCCGCCGACGTCACCGTCCGCGCGGTCTGCGCGCCCAGCTTGTCGTAGTCGTACGACGTGACGATGTCCCACGGGTCGCTGCTGGTCTTCGTCAGGCCGTTGTCGAAGTAGCTGTACGTCGTGTCGTTGCGGACCGACTCACCCGCCGACGGTGGCATGCTGACCTTCGCCAGCCGGCCCACGAAGTCGTACTCGTAGGTGGTGACGTCCGCCGTCTTGTAGCGGGCGTCGTCCTTGTCGTACGCCGTGCGGGTCTCCTTCGCCCGGTTCAACTCGTCGTAGACGGTGACCGTGGCGAAGTCGTCCGGGTCGTCCGTGGTGGCCACGCCGCGCGGGCTGATCGTCCTGGTCTGGTTGCCGACCTCGTCGTACTCGTACTTCGTGGTGCGGTAGGTGATGGTGCCGGCGTCGTTCTTGTGCGGCACCTTGACCTGGCTGGGCAGTCCCCGCGGGTCGAGGGTGACCTCGGTGGCGTTGCCGAGCTGGTCGGTGGTGGCCTTGGCCAGACCGTCCCGGTCGTACGTGCTGGTGGTGAACTTGCCCAGCGCGTCCGTGGTCTTGGTCAGCTGGTGGGCCCAGTCGTACTCGTACAGGGTGGTGTAGTCGGTGGTCGAGGCCGAGGCGTTCTTGACCGGGTCGATCACCTTGCGGACGTTGCCGACGTTGTCGTACTCGTAGGTGATCCTGTGGCCGTCGGCGTTGACGACGCTGGTGAGCTGGTAGATCTCGTCGTAGCCGTTGGTGGTGACGAAGTCGCCCTCCTCAGGCGACAGGTTGCCCTTGGGCTCAGTGGTGGTCTCCAGGTTGCCGACCTTGTCGTAGGTGAACGAGGTCTTCCGCTCCGGGTCACCCGTGACGTCGACCGGGGCCAGCGTGTAGGTCAGCTGGTCGGCCTTGTCGTAGACCGCCTTGCTGACGGCGCCGTTCGGCGCGTACGACTCGTAGACGTTGTCGTTCGCGTCGTACTTCGGGGCCGGGGTGACGACGATGTCGCCGGCGGACTGGTCCTTCGGGACCCGGTTCTCCAGCGGACGGCCGAACGTGTCGTACGTCTGCGTGGTGTCCTTGCTGTAGGCGTCGGTGACCTTAAGGACGTTGCCGCGCACGTCGTAGACGAACGTCGTCGCCTTGGTCTTCGCGTCGGTGATGGTTTGCGGGTAGCCGTTCGGGTCGAACCTGTCGTTGACCGTGGTGTTGCCGTTGGCGTCGGTCGCCGTCAGCATCTGGCCCCACGCGTCGTACGTGTAGGAGGTCTTGTAGTCCTCCGGGTCCGTCGTGGTGTTGCCCATCGGGTCGACCACCCAGGCCAGGTCACCGTCGGCCTCGTAGCCGAAGGTGTGCTTGCGGCCCTCGGGGCTGGTCTTCCCGCTGAGCTCGGCGACGTAGCCGTTGAGCTGGCGCTGGTAGGTCAGCACCGTGCCCGGCGTGCCGTTCCTGACCGCCTCGGCGTCCCTGATCTCGGTCGGGTAGCCGGTTTTGGCGTCGTACGCCCAGGTGGAGACGGCCTGGTTGGCCTCCTCCAGCCGGATCACGTTGTGGTCGTCGTCCCAGCCGAGCTTCGTGGTCTGGTTCTTGGCGTTGGTCGTCTCCTTCGGCCGCCCGTAGCCGTCCATCAGGTAGACGGTCGCGTGGTTCTCCGCGTCGGTGGCCGTGGTCCGGATGTCGTTGGTGGCGTCCGGATCGACGTAGCCGAACTGCGTCAGGTGGTCGAGCCGGTCGGTGTAGGACTTGGTCCGCCAGTGCCACTTCGGGTCGTCGCCGGCCTGCGGGTAGTGGTAGGCCAGCTCGGTGGCGTTGCCGCGCGGGTCGGTGGTCTTGACCAGCTTGACGTTCTTGTTGCCCTGCGTCATGTCGTAGGCGAACTTGAACACCTTCTGGTCGCCCATGGCGCCGCTGGATCCGGCACCGTCGATCAGCTCGCCCAGCAGGCCCTTGTCGGTGTACGCGAAGGTGAGCTTGCGTCCCGAGATGTCGGTGATCTGCGAGACGTGGTCAATGATCTTCGGGTTGGTCAGGTTGGTGCCCGACTGCCGGGTCCAGGTGGTGTCGTCGATGTAGTCGAACGTCGTCTGGCCCTTGGTGTAGTAGTCGATGGTCAGCGTCTGCCGGCCGGTCGCGTCGAGCAGGTACCGGAGGAACTTGGTCGGCTTGTTGTTGGACTTGCGCTCCTCGTAGACGAAGCGCATCTCGTTGCCGTTGTTGTCCACCACGCTCGACAGGAAGCCCTCGCAGTCGTAGTAGAACTGCGTCCGGTCGGGCTTGGTGAGCAGCCACGCCTTCGGCTCCTGCGTGTTGGGCTTGCAGTCGAGCGTGGTGACCTTCTGCAGGTGCAGGTGCACGCCCTTGGGCGCCGTCCACTCGTTCGCGGTGGCGTTCCAGGTGAACCGGTGGCTGGTGCCGTCGCCGTCGGTCAGGGTGACCTTCGTCGGGTTCGGGTTGGGGTGGAAGTCCAGCGGCGTGCCCAGGCGCATCATCGACGACGCCTGCAACGACCAGCCGTAGCCGGCGACGGTGTCGCTGGTGTCCAGCGAGTTGTACGCCAGCCGGACGAAGGTCGACAGGCCCCGTGACGGGTTGCTGAACGCGTCGTACGACCAGACGGTGTTGCCGGCGTACAGGTTGTTCATCAGGGTGCCGCCGGCGCCGGTGTTCTTGCCCGCGTACGAGTAAAACTTCTCCAGGCCGAGCTGGTCGGAGGTCGGCTCCTCCACCGCGATGTTCTGCGGCAACGCCTTGATCGCCGTGGTTTCGGAGAGCTTCTTGCCGGTGACCTTGTTGCGTAGCTCCCAGTCGAGCACGTAGTCGGTGCGTTTGTTCCCCTCCGTCGACGGCGGTGGGGTCTTGACCTGCGCGTTGACGTCGACCGTGCCGGCGATCGGCACGGCCGCCGGCAGGGGCGTCGCCACGTGGATGGCGGCGTCGGACACCGGCAGGCCGTCGGCCCGCTTCCACTGGTAGGTCAGCTCCCACTCGGTGGCGGCGAACGCCGCGCCGGTCGGGTTCGACACGGTGACCGGGACGGTGTACGTCGAGGCCGGCGCGAGCTGGTGCGGGGTGCTCGGCGCGTGGTAGGTCGACTCGGCGGTCTGTTCGAGGTAGGTGACCTCCAGCGTCGGGCGCAGCAGCGGCTCGGGTGCCTCCGACGACAGCATCATGGCCCGCGCGGTCTGGGTGGCCTCGTTGCGCATCCGCAGCAGGAAGCCGTTGTTGCCGCCCGGCGTGGCGACCCAGCCCTTCACGGGCTCGGTGACCGTCCAGGTGGCCCACTCCGGGTCGTTGGTGAACCCGTTGAACCCGGCCTTCCAGGTGGTGTCGTAGGCACCGCCTGGGGTGGTCCAGGCGGTGGTGGCGTTCGCCTTGTCCCAGGTGGCGGTCGTCTCGTCGAAGCCCTGCGTCAGTCGGTGCACGTCGACGTACTCGGTCTGCACGTCGCCGGGGAACAGCGAGGTGTTCCACATCCGCAACTGCGCGTCCACGACCCGCGCGGTCGCCGGGATGCCGGCCAGGGTCGGGAACTTCACCAGGCTCCGGGTGGTGCCGAAGTACGTCGAGTTGTTCCCCACCCCCAGGTACGGGTCGCCGAGGTAGCTGTCGACGTTCTCCGTGCGCCGGGTCAGCGACAGGTTCGTGTCGACCACCCCGTTCGCGCCGGTGGTGTCCCCGGCCGCCGCCGCGTCGCGGTAGATCCGGGTGATCTGGCCGGCCTTGGGCAGCGTCACCGCCTGGCTCGGCCCGGCCAGGAGCTGCCCGTCGCGGGTCTTCACGGCGACCATGTAGTAGTAGAACTTGCGGGCCATCGGGTCGGTGTTGTCCGCCGCCGTCGGCACCGCCGTGGTGTCCTGGTACGTGCGGGTGCCCGTCCCGACCGGCGCGATCAGCGTCGCCGACGACGGCCGGAAGTCCTGGTAGATACTGCGGTGCACCTGGTACTCCACCGCGTCGTCATCGGTGTTCGACGACGGGTCCTGGTACTGCGGCCAGGTCAGCACGGCACCGGTGGAGGTGATGGTGGTCGGCGGGTGCACCGCCACACCCGGCCGGCCGTAGGTGACGATCAGCCGCGGCAGGTTGTAGTCGCGCCGGTCGTTCTGGTACGCGTACTCCGAGGCCTCGTAGATCGGCCCGCCCCGCCCCATGGTCACCTCGTCCACCGCCTTGACCACGAAACCGTGGTTCGGCGTGCCGTTGAGCCACTGCTGCACGACGTCGCGTACGGCGAACGAGTTCCACGCGCTGGAGACGCCGCGCGCCTTGTTCGCCACACCCCAGCGGGTGAAGCGCACCGCGTCGGCGATCACCGCCTTGCCCGCCACGTCCCGCAGGACGACCCGGCCGGCCGTGCCGGCGTTGAAGCGGTACGTGCCGAGGGTCGCCCACGCGCCCTTGCTGTCCGGGGTGGTCTGGTTGACCGACGCCGCCGACGAACCGTTCGCGTGCTGCACCGTGTACGGGGTGGGGTTGGCCCGGTCGGACGCGCCCACGTAGTGCACCTCGACCTTGTAGTCCCCGGTCTCGGTGATCGTCGGCGTCCAGGTGTGGGTGTCCCCAGCGGTGGCGTCGTTGTTGAACCGGTAGTCGGTCTTCACCGCGTGCTTGGTCATGTCCGGGTTGCCGGACCACGCCCACGAACCGGTGATCGAGGTGCCCGCCTCACCGTCGTCGAGCTGCACCAGGTTCCCGGCCGGCTGCGCGTCGATGTTCTCGTGCGTGTTCCTCCACGTCGCCGACTCGTCCGTCCACGGCTGCGTCACCCGACGCGCCTCCATCAGCACGTCGTGGTCGTACGAGGTGTGGGTCTGGTCGTAGTACAGCTCCAGCCGGGCGTCGTCGATCGCCGTCCCGGACGGCACCGCGTTCAACGGGAACCGCACCAACGACCGCCAGACCCCGGTGTCCGTCCCCACGCGCAACGGCCAGTTCGTGGGATCCGTCTGGTAGGTGTGGTCCGGGCTGCCGGAGTAGACCTGCACGTCCTGGGAGTCGTCCGGCACCGGCTGGATCCGGATCGTCGGGTCGATCACCACCGGGTAGACCCGCTTCGGGTCGGCCAGCCAGGCGGCGTCCGCGGTCACCGTCACCGTCGTGGCGGCCCCCGACCCGGCCACGGTCTGCGTGACCTTGTCGCTCCACACCTTGCCGTGCGGCGACGCCTCGTCGTCCCGGTCGTCGTACATGAACGGCGCCGGCATCACGAACACCGGCTCACCACCGGCTAGGCCGACGAACGCGATCGACCCGTCGGCACGCTGCTGCGCGGTGAGCCCGGTGGCGTCCAGGGTGAACGTGTACGAGGCCGGGCCGCTCGGCGCCCGGTGCAGGACGATCTTCTCCTTCAGGGCCGTCGGGGTCACGTCGTAGACGACGTCCGCGCCACCAGCCACACCCGGATAGGTGACCGACGAGCCGGAGACCCGGGGCGTGACGCCCTTCGCCGCACCCGCCAGGCCCAGCTCGACGCTGCGACCCTCCTGCTCGAAGCGCACCAGCTCGTCCGAGCGGTCACCGAACAGGCTGGTGAAGCTGTTGGTCGTGTTGCCCTGGACGTACCCCTTCTCCTTCGTCGGGCGCACCCTGGTGTCGATCGGCTGGTACCGGCCCCTGCCGTCCCTGTAGTGCAACGGCACGGCGGAGATCTCCGCCTGGGTCCGTCCGTCGGACAGCTGGTAGACGCGGCTGTTCTTCGTGCGCTTGCCGGGGAGTTCCCTGACCCGCTTCTGCGGGGGCCACACCTTTGCCGGCGGCGCCTTCTCCTGCACCGCCAGGCCGGCGCCGACCACCTCCGGCCGCGCCGGGCGCGGGCCGCCGTCGACCAGCCCCTTCGCCGCGTCGCCGAGCCGGGACAGCAGGCCGTCGTCCTTCGCCGCGGTCGCGGCCTTCTCCGGTTTTCGGTCCGACAGGACCTGGGTCCCGCCCACGGTGGCGGCCAACGCCACCACCAGGCCCGCGATCAGCGGCCCTCGCAGTTTCCTCTTCACCCGTCACCCTCCGGTCGGGAGCCAGTACGACGGGTAGAAGCTAGGAGGGTCGCGCATACCGAAAGCTATCGTCCGGCTACTGGGAGGATCGACCGGTTCACGACCGCCGGGAACGGGTGGCGACGCCGAGTACGGCGCTCTGTGAAGGCGGGTTTCCGCCGTCAGGCGGGGCGGCGGAGGGGCGGTCCGCCGAGGGTGTCAGGACCGGGGCCGCAACTCCCCGGTCCTGCCCCCAGCCGTCCGGCGTGGTAGCGGACGCACCGGATGAGCGCGTGGGCGTGGCACGCCGCCCACGCCGGGCTCAACGCGGCGAGCCTGCCGCCTGCACTCAGCTCCATGGTGCCCACCTGCCGGACTTCGGCACGCTCCCGACTCACCCCGAAGAGCCGTGAGCGCCGAATCAGGCTAGGCGTGCCGCCGGGGCCCCGACAAGGACGGCCGGGGCCGACCCAGGGTGATTGATGTCAAGGTGAAAAAGCGGCATGTCGACGTAACGCGGCCCTGTGGAGAAGCGCTGTTTCCGGTCGAGGCGGCCACTGTGTCCGGTGCGTCCCGCGCCGCTTCCCCGCGGCGCGGGCGCGGCTCAGAAGTGGCGCAGCAGATCGGGGAAGGCGGACAGCCGCAGCACCCCCGGGTCGGTCGGATCCAGCTCGTCGTGCTCCAGCACCCAGGTGTTCTCGTTGGGGATGAACACGGCGTTCAGCCCGGCGGCGCGGGCGGGCCGGATGTCGGACTTCGGCGAGTTGCCGATCATCCAGGTGACGGCGGGGTCGACGTCGTGCTCCCGGGTCAGCCACCGGTAGGTGTCGACGTCCTTCTCCCGCACGATGTGCGCGGCCCGGAAGTGGTGCAGCAGCCCGGAGGCGTCGAGCTTGCGCTGCTGCTCCTCGCGGTCGCCCTTGGTCAGCAGCAGCAGCTCGTGCCGGGTGGCCAGGTCGTCCAGCGCCTCGGCCACCCCGGGCATCAGCTCCACCCGGTGCGCGACCAGGGCCGCCGCCAGGTCCTCGATCTCGCGCCGCTCCGCCTCGGTGGCGGGCCGCTGCCGAAGCCGCTCCAGGCACTCCCCCAGGCTGCGCAGGAACACCTTGCTGCCGTAGCCGTGCGCCACCGCGTTGGCCCGCTCGATGTCGTCCAGGATGGCCCGGGTCTCGGCCCGGTCGAGGGTCGGATGGTCCAGCCACTCCAGGAAGTCGTCGATCACCCGCTCGAACAGGACGTTGTTCTCCCAGAGCGTGTCGTCGGCGTCGAAGACGAGCACCTGCCCGTCGCGGCGGCGGGTCGTGTTCCCCATGACTGTCCTCCCCGTGGTGGCCGGGGCCACGGTACTGCGGCCCCGCCGGCCCGGTCAGCCGGGTTTCGGCGGGGACCGGCCTCCGCTCACCGCGGCCGCCCGCACGCCCCTGCCGACCACGTCGCGCCGCCGACCGCGTGGCCGGCGGCACGGTGACGACAGGCGCCGTCCGAGCGGGCGGCGGCGGGTCGTCAGGGTCGGCTGGTGGGGCGTCGGTGGCGAGCCGCCGGCCGCCCGGGCTCACGGGCCGGCGAGGAGCCTGTCCATGATCATTTCCTCGCGCTGCTCCTGCTTGTCCGGGCGCAGCCGCCCGCCCCGGGTGAGCATGACCGTGCCGTGCAGCAGCGCCCAGCCGAGTTCGGCGAGCGTGTCGGGATCGCGGCCGGCGGCCAGCGGTGCCAGGGCGGCGCGCAGCTCGGCGAAGGCGGCCCCGGGCGCGCCCGGCCCCGGGTCGCGGCCCAGGGTGAGGTCCGAGGTGTGGGCGAGCATCGCGTCGTAGACCTCGGGATTGGCGTACGCGAAGTCGAGGTAGACCGCCACCACGGCCGGCCAGCCGCCGTAGGCCCCGCTGGCGGTCACCCTGGCGGCGGTGGCCCGGGCGGCGGCGAGCGCGGCGGCCAGGTCGGCGAAGCCGCGCACCGCCACGGCGGACATGAGCGCGGCCGGGTCCGGGAAGCGTCGGTAGAGGGCCTCGATGTCGACGCCGGTCCGCTCGGCCAGCCGGCGGTGGGTCGCCGCCGCCCACCCCTCGGCCTCGGCCAGCTCCCGAGCGGCGAGGACGACGCGCTCCCGCTCGGCCGGTTCGGCGTCTGCTCCGTCTGCTGACGACACCCCGCCGATGCTAGCGAGCGTCACCGCCCGTGCCGGGCTCGCGACGGATTGGCGACTCTTCGGCGGCAGGTGCTCCCGGACGGCTCCGGCGGCCCCGCCGCGAGCGTCGCCCAGACGGGGGCCCGGCCTCGTCGCGCCCAGCAGACGCTCGGTGGCCGGGGCCGCCGCCGGGCGTCCCGGCCTCAGCGACGCAGGGTGAGGATCAGGTCGGCGACCAGGGCCGTCCAGCCGGTCTGGTGCCAGGCGCCCAGCCCGGCGCCGTTGTCGCCGTGGAAGTACTCGGGGAAGCAGATCAGGTCCCGCCAGTCGGGGTGGGTCTGGAAGAGCTGGGCGGCGCCGTAGATCGGCCTCCGGCCCCAGCCGTCGCGGGTGAACAGCGAGATCAGCCGCGCGGAGAGGTCGTCGGCGATCTCGTCGAGGGTCCGCTTCACGCCGGAGCGGGTCGGATACTCCACCTGGAGGTCGTCGCCGAAGAAGGCGGCGTAGTCACGCAGCGCGCTGATCAGCAGGAAGTTGGTCGGCATCCAGATCGGGCCGCGCCAGTTCGAGTTGCCCCCGAACAGGCCGCTGGTCGACTCGGCCGGCTCGTAGCCGACGCTGAACTCCTGGCCGCCGAGGGTCACCGAGAACGGCTTGTCGAGGTGGGCCCGGGAGAGCGTGCGCAGGCCGTACTCGGAGAGGAACTCGTCGGTGTCGAGCATCCGGGCGAGCAGCCGGACCATCTGCTCCGGGCCGACCATGGACAGCAGCCGGTGCTGGCGGCCGTCGGGCCCGAGCCGCCGGGCGCCGATGACGTCGGCGTACTCGGGCCGGTTGGTGAGGAACCAGCGCAGCCGGGCGTGCAGCTCGGGCAGCCGGTGCAGGGTGCGGGCGGTGAGCCGGGTCGTCGCGGCCAGCGGCAGCAGGCCCACGACCGAGCGGACCTTCAGGGGCACCTTCGTGCCGTCGGCGAGGCGCAGCACGTCGTAGAAGAACGCGTCCTCGGCGTCCCACAGGCCCTGCTCGTACGCGGCGGCGGCGATGTAGGCGAAGTGCTCGAAGAACTTGGTGGCGGTGTCGACCCAGGTGCGGTCGTGCTCGGCCAGCACGACGGCGATGTCGAGCAGGTTCAGCGCGTACATGGCCATCCAGCCCGTGCCGTCGGACTGCTCCAGCACCCCGGCCACCGGCAGCGCCGCCGACCGGTCGAACGGGCCGACGTTGTCCAGCCCGAGGAAGCCGCCCTCGAAGACGTTGTTGCCGCCGGTGTCCTTGCGGTTGACCCACCAGGTGAAGTTGAGCAGCAGCTTGTGCATCACCCGGGCCAGGAAGTCGTGGTCGCGGCTGCCGTCGATCTCGAAGACCTTCAGCGCCGCCCACGCGTGCACCGGCGGGTTCACGTCGCCGAACGCCCACTCGTACGCGGGGATCTGGCCGTTGGGGTGCAGGTACCACTCCCGCAGCAGGAGCAGCAGCTGCTCCTTGGCGAAGCCGGGGTCGACCCGGGCGATGCTGACGCAGTGGAAGGCCAGGTCCCAGGCCGCGTACCAGGGATATTCCCAGGGGTCCGGCATGGAGATCACGTCGAAGCTCGTCATGTGCCACCAGGCGCTGTTGCGCCCGTGCCGGCGGCCGGAGGGCGGGGGCGCGGAGCCCGGATCGCCCTCCAGCCAGCGCTTGACGTCGAAGTGGTAGAACTGCTTGCCCCACATCAGCCCGGCGATCGCCTGCCGGGCGACGAGTGCCTCGTCCGGGGTCGCGGCGGCCGGGATCACCCCGGCGAAGAACCGGTTCGCCTCCGCCCGGCGGGCCCAGAGGACCGCGTCGAAGCCGTCCCCCAGGTCCGCCGGCGGCGGCGGGGCGCCGCCGGGCGGCGGAGCGGTACGGGTCAGCCGCAGCCGGATGCGCCGCTGCGCCCCGGCCGGCACGTCCAGCACGTAGTGCAGCGCGCCCTTGGTGCCCTCCCGGGCCGGGTTGACCGTCGGCGCCCCGTCGACCACGTGGTCGTTGATGCCGTCCTTCGGGTACGGGGAGCGGCCGGGCAGCCCCCAGAGCCGCTCGGCGTTGGTGTCGTTGTCGCAGAGCAGCGGCGTGGGCTCGCCGTCGCCCTCGAGCAGCAGCTGGCCGAGCACCCGGTGCTCGCCGACGAGCCGCGATCCCTCGCCGACCAGCCGGGGCACCCGCTCACCGCCGGGCAGCCCCCACGCCCAGGTGTTGCGGAACCACAGGGTGGGCAGCACGTGCAGGGTGGCCGCCCGGTCGCCCCGGTTGGCGACGGTGACGACGACGCACATGTCCGTCGGTGTCGCCTTGGCGTAGTCGACGGTCACCGCCCAGTACCGGTCGTCGTCGAAGATGCCGGTGTCGACCAGCTCGTACTCGGTGTCGTCCCGGCCGCGCAGCGCGTTCACGGCGACCAGCTCGTCGTACGGGAAGGCGGCCTGCGGGTAGTGGTAGCGCCAGCGCATCCACGAGTGGGTGGGGGTGGAGTCCTCGTACCACCAGTACTCCTTGGCGTCCTCGCCGTGGTTGCCGCCGTCGCCGCCGAGGCCGAACATCCGCTCCTTGAGGATCGGGTCCCTGCCGTTCCACAGGGCGAGGGCGAAGCAGAACGTCTGCCGGTCGTCGCAGACGCCCGCCATGCCGTCCTCGCTCCACCGGTAGGCTCTGGAGCGCGCGTGGTCGTGCGGGAAGTAGTCCCAGGCCGTACCGTGCTCGCTGTAGTCCTCCCGTACCGTCCCCCACGCCCGCTCGGACAGATAGGGACCCCATGCGCGCCAGTCCTGCTCCCCGGCGTCGGCCTGAGCCAGCCGGATCCGTTCGGGGTCGGGCGCGGAGTCGTCGGGGGGTGGCACGTCGGTGATCACTCGCACATCTTCGACGCCGCCGGGGGACTTCACCACAGGAGCCATTCTCGTCGTGGCGTGTTGCACCCCGCCGCCGGTGGAGGAAAGTTGATCGACATTCGCTTCGGTCCGCAGGTCTGCGGCGACCTGAGCGGCGGCGCCGCCCGGGAGTGGCTGGTCACCGACGGTCTCGGCGGTTACGCCACCGGCACGGTGAGCGGGCTGCGCACCCGCCGGTACCACGGCCTGCTCGTGGTGGCCGGCGAGACGCCGGCGTCCCGCCGGGTGGGACTGGTCGGCCTGGACCCGGCCGTGCTGTTCCCCTCCGGCGCCCAGGTGCGCCTGGGCGCGCACGAATGGGCCTCCGGCGACGTCGACCCGCGCGGCTTCGAGTTGCTGGAGCGGTTCGAGCTGACCGACGGCCTGCCCCGGTGGCGCTGGCGCGTCGGCGACGTGGTGATCGAGCGGGAGCTGGCGATGACGCACGGTCGCTCCTGCGTGGCCGTGGTGCACCGGCTGGTCTCCGGCGGGCCGGTGCGCCTCGACCTGGCGGCGGTCTGCACCTGGCGCGACGCGCACGGCGAGCGCCGCGCCGACGGCCCGGCCCCACGGGTGGAGCCGGTGCCGGACGGGGCCGTGGTCGAGGGCGCGTTCCGGCTCGCCGGACCGGACTGGACCCCGCAGGGCCAGTGGTGGCTCGGCGCCCACCACCGGGAGGAGGCCGCGCGGGGCCTGAACCCCGACGAGGACCTCTGGTACGCGGGCCGGTTCTCCGGCGCCCTGGAGCGCCCGGGCGACACGGTGTCGGTGCTCGCGTGGGCCGGCGAGCTGGCCGAGGAGCCGCCCCCGGCGACCGAGGTGGTCGCGGCGGCCCGGGCCCGCAACCGGCGGGTGGTGGCCGCGGCGAAGCCGGCCGACCCGGTCGAGGCGACGCTCGCGCTGGCCGCCGACGCGTTCGTGGTCGGCACGGCCACCGGGCCGGACGTGGTGGCCGGCTACCCGTGGTTCGGCGCCTGGTCGCGGGACACGATGATCTCCTACGAGGGGCTGCTCCTCTGCACGAACCGGGCCGACGAGGGCCGGGAGCTGCTGCGGGCGTACGCGGCGACGCTGTCGGAGGGGATGCTCGCCAACACGGCCGACACCGGGCGGGTGGAGTACAACACCGTCGACGCGACCCTGTGGTTCCTGCACGCGGTCAGCCGGCACGTCACCGTCACCGGCGACACCGACCTCGGCGACGAGCTGCTGCCCGCGCTGCACGGGGTGGTCGACGCGCACCTGGCCGGCACCCGGTTCGGCATCGCCGTCGACCCGGCCGACGGGCTGCTCACCCAGGGCGGCACCCCGGGCACGGCGCTGACCTGGATGGACGCCCGGGTGTACGGGGTGCCGGTGACCCCGCGCACGGGCAAGCCCGTGGAGGTCAACGCGCTCTGGGTCAACGGGCTGGCCGGCCTGGCCGAGCTGACCGAACTCGCGGGGCGGGACGCGGGCGACCTGTGGCGACTGCACGAGCGGGCCCGCGCCGCGTTCCGGGACCGGTTCCCGGCCCCGACGGGCTGGCTGCACGACGTGGTGGACGCGCCCGCGCCGGCGTACCCGCTGGGTGGGGCCGCGCACCACGACGACGACCTGCTCCGCCCCAACCAGCTGCTGGCCTGGTCGCTGCCGTACGCCCCGCTGGAGCCCGACGAGCCCACCCTGCGCCGGGTCGCCGGCGGGCTGCTCACCCCGCTGGGCCCGCGCAGCCTCTCCCCCGACTCGCCCGAGTTCGTCGGGCGGCACCGGGGCGGTCCGGCCGAGCGGGACGGCGCCTACCACCAGGGCACCGTCTGGCCCTGGCTGCTCGGCCCGTACGCCGACGCCGCCCGGCGGGCCAAGATGCCGATCGATGAACTCTTCGTCGGCGTCGAGGCCCATCTGACCGAATTTGGCCTAGGATCGGTGAGTGAGACGGCCGACGGCCTCGCGCCGCACGCCGCCACCGGATGCCCGTTCCAGGCGTGGTCGGTCGCCGAGCTGCTGCGCGCCCGCAGGAATGGCCGGTAGCGCTTTACACGACCGCAACGGCGTCGTCTCCGCTGGTTAGCCGGCCACCAGCAGGATGGGTCCCGATCCAGTCGCGACCGTCACGGGCACCGGTCCCGTGCCGTCGGCGCGCACTCGGGACAACTCAAAGGGGGCCGCATGTCGCCTGACGCCGACGTGATCGACATCCATCCCGCCCGGCCGCAGCGGGTGCTGATGCTCTCCTGGGAGTACCCGCCGGTCCTGGTCGGCGGCCTCGGCCGGCACGTGCACGCCCTCTCGGTCGCCCTGGCCGCCGCCGGGCACGAGGTCACCGTCGTCACCCGGCACAGCGAGGGCGCACCCCTGGAGGAGTACGCCGACGGCGTCCGCATCGTCCGCGCCGCCGAGGACCCGGTCACCTTCCCCCTGGCCACCTCCTCCCTGCTCGCCTGGACCATGGCGTTCAACCACACCCTCACCCGCGCCGCCCTGCGCGCCACCGAGGCCGGCTCCTACGACGTCATCCACGCCCACGACTGGCTCGTCGCGCACACCGCGACGACCCTGCGCGAGCACCTCGACCTGCCCCTGGTGACCACCATCCACGCCACCGAGGCCGGCCGGCACCAGGGCTGGCTGCCGGAGGAGATGAACCGCACCATCCACGGCGTCGAACACTGGCTGAGCAACGCCTCCGCCCGGGTGATCGCCTGCTCCGGCTACATGCGCGAGCAGGTCACCACGCTCTTCGACGTGCCGACCGGGCAGATCGACGTGGTGCCCAACGGCGTCGACGACCGGGCCTGGCGCGCCCGGCCGGGGGCGGTCACCGCCGCCCGGGCCCGGTTCGCCGGCGACGGCCCGCTCGTCGGGTACGCCGGCCGGCTGGTCTACGAGAAGGGCGTGCAGCACCTGGTGCGCGCCGTGCCGTACCTGCGCGACCGGCACCCCGGGCTGCGGGTGGTCATCGCGGGCGACGGCCCCTACCGGGCCGAGCTGGAGGAGGAGACCCGCCGCCTCGCGCTCGGGCAGACCGTACGCTTCTCGGGCTTCCTGGACTCGACCCGGCTCCCGGCGCTGCTCGGCGCCACCGACGCGACCGTGGTGCCGAGCCTCTACGAGCCGTTCGGGATGGTGGCCCTGGAGGCCGCCGCGGCCGGCGCGCCGCTGGCCGTGGCCCGCACCGGCGGCCTCGCGGAGATCGTCGAGCCGGGCGTGACCGGGGTGACCTTCCCGCACAGCGATCCGGGCGCCCTCGGCGAGGCGGTCGACCAGCTCCTCGGCGACGAGGTCTTCGCCCGGCGGGTGGCCCGGCGGGCGCGCACCATGGTCGGCCAGCGGTACGGCTGGGCGACGATCGCCGCCCGGACCGCCGGCACGTACGCGACGGCGTGCCGCGAGCACGGCCCGACGCAGGCCCGACGCGCCGCCGCCCGGCTCGGCGGGGCCCGCCAGAAGATCACCATCCCCGAGGGGAACCTGCTCGCCGTCGGCGGCGCCTGCTGAGCGGCCCGCGCCGCCTGCGCAGTCCGGTGGCCGACAGACCGGCCCCGTCCGCCGCCCGGCGCGGCATACTTCCTGCCGGTGCGGCGGAGCCACCCACCCCCTCCCCGCCACCGTCCCTCGTGGACCGTCCGGGCGATGCCCCTGCGCCGCACCGGCGAACTACAGTGGCGTAGTTTTGGCGCTCAAGATCCCTGGGGAGGGTGAGCCGACATGATGGGACCGTCCCACGCGCTGTCCGGCGCGGCGGTGTGGCTGGCCGGGTCCTGGGCGCTGCAACACTTCGCCGACTACCACCAGTCCCCGCTGGAACTCGCCGTCGGCACCGCGGTCTGTGCGGGCGGGGCGCTCTTCCCCGACCTCGACCTGTCCGGCAAGGTGACCCGCAACCAGGGCGGGGCGACGGTCGCCCGCACCTTCGGCGTGTTCTCGCTCTTCATCGCCGAGGTGATGGAGAAGGTCTCGCTCGGGGTCTACTACGCGACGAAGCTCAGCAAGGATCCGCGCCGCAACAACGGCCACCGCACGCTGACCCACACCATCCCGTTCACCCTGCTGGTGGGCTGGGGCACCACCACGCTCTGCGCCGCGTACGGCAAGTGGGCGGTCATCGGCATCCTGTTCTTCATGTTCGGGCTGGCGCTGCGGGGCCTGTTCGACAAGTGGGCGGAACGCGCCGGCTGGGTCATCGTGACCCTCGCGTCGGCCGCCGCCGCCTGGTACACCTTCGCCAACCTGCCCGGCGGCCGGGGCTATCCGCTGATCGGCACCGCCGTCGGGGTGGGCTGCTTCGTGCACATCCTCGGCGACATGATCACCCGGGCCGGGGTGCCCATCCTCTGGCCCATCCCGATCAAGCGCCGGATGTGGACGCCGATCGGGCTGCCGAACAAGATCGCCCTGCGGGCCGGCAGCAAGACCGAGGTGGTGGTCGTCCGGGCCGTACTGACCGCGATCTCGGTGCTCGCGGCGGCCGGGCTGGTCGCCCCGTCGGTGCTGCAACGCTTCAACATCGACGTCTGACGGCTCCCCCCGGCCGGTCAGTCCCATGCCTCGGCGGCCCAACGGGCGAGCAGCTCCAGCACGGGCCGACGGCCCGCCATCATGCCGGCCTCGTCGCGGGCGTCGTAGGTGGCGCTGATGGCGGAGCGGCCGAGCCGGCCGAGCATCAGGGGCGCCAGCCAGAAGTACTTGGCCGCACCGGTGAGCCGGACGGCCCGGGCCACCACCTCCGGCGCGACGGCGCCGCGCAGCCCCTCGGCGTAGCGGTCGACCACGGTGGCGGCCACCTCGTCGAGCAGCGCGACGTCGACCAGCCCGTCGAGGAAGGTGTCCAGCACCAGGTTGGCCGCGTCCTCGCCGACCGGCCCCGGGCCGACGCCGGACCAGTCCAGCAGCACCGGGCCGTCGGCGGCGAACACCAGATTCATCGGCCAGCAGTCGTGGTGGCAGAGCGTACGGGGCAGCCGGTCGGTGCCGGCGAGCACCTCGTGCCGCCGCTCCCACAGCGCCCGCAGCGCGTCGCGCAGGGGGCGCGGCCAGGCGGCGACGGCGACCGGGTGCTCCCACGGCACCGGCGCGGCCACCGGCCGGCTCAGCGTGTAGTCGCGCAGCCAGTCGCGCGCCAGCCAGCCCGGCGAGCGACCGCCGGGCAGCAGGTCCCGGGCCTCGGGGTCGCCGAGCCGGCGGGCGTGCCCGACGCCGAGCCGGACCGCCACCTCGCCGAGGTCGGCGGGCGTGCAGGCGACGCCCGGCCGGCCGACCGCCTCGGAGAGCCACAGCGCGACCGAGCCGTCCGGCCGGTCGTCGACCGCCAGCGGCCTCGGCGCGGCCAGCCCGGCGTCGGCGTACGCGGCGGTGGCCAGGCCGCTGCGGTACGCCTCGACCTCCCGGCGCCAGTAGTTCCAGTGCCCCGGCTCGTCGCTGCCGGCCCAGTGCGCCGGCCCGGGGCGGCCCGGCGGGGTGACCAGCTTCAGCACGGCCGGCCGGCCGTCGCGGTGGGTACGCCAGATGCCGCCGGTCACCCCGTTGAGCGTGTTGTGGGTGAGCTGCTCGGCCGGCACGTCGGCGGGGACCAGGTCGGTCGGCGGGCGGGACGCGGTCACGGGGCCTCGGGACCGCCGGGGCGGGCCACCGGGGACCCGGCCGGAGCGAGCGGGGCCGGCGGGCCGGGGCGGCGCCGGCGGGCCAGCCATCCGGTCGCCGCCCGCGACCCCTGCACCACGGCCGCGTGGGCCACCACCGGGCAGAGCACGACCGCCGTCGTGAAGGACCAGGCCAGCGCCGCGTCGGCGACGACCGCCCCGGTGACGGCCGCGATGCCGGCGACGTACAGGCCGACGAGGAACACGGCCACCCCGCAGGCCGCCAGCGTGCGGGCGAACGCGCCACGGCGGGCGAGGGCGACGTCGCCGATGACGACCGCCGGCACCACCACGAGCAGCACCAGGACGGCACCCGGGAGGGCGGCGTCTAGCACCATGAAGGGCCTGGCCAGTGGCCCGCCCGGGCCGGCGTCGGCGACCTGGGCCAACGCGAGCCGCGCCAGGAGGCCGACCCACCCCTCGGCGACGTACACCAGCCAGGCGACGACCGCCCCGGCGACGTGCCGGGTCAACGTGCCGATCATCGGCGGACCTCCCCGTTGCCGGCGGGCCACCAGCCGGCCGGCGTCGCGCGCGGCGACGGGTGCCGCGCCCCGCCGACGCTAGCGGAGGGACCAGCCGCCGTGGGGGCGGGTCAGACGCCGACGCGCTGGGGTGGGACGGTCAGCCCGTAGAGCGCCATCAGTTCCGGAGTGTCGACCCGGCTGCCGTCGGCCACCGAGTCGCAGGAGATGTCGACGATCTGGTCCTTGTGCGCCAGCAGGTACGGCCGGGCGCCCACGTCCGCGCTGGCCAGCGTGGCGATGCCGGACCAGTGCCGACGCCCGAACAGCATCGGGTAGCCGCGCAGCCCGTCGTAGGTCGCGCAGACCAGCACGTCGGGGTACGGCAGCGCGACCACCCGGCGCACGGCGGCGGCGGTCAGGCCGGGCATGTCGACCGGCACCACCACGACCGCCTCGATGCCCTCGTCGTCGAGCGCGGCCAGGCCGGCCCGAATCGACGAGCCGACGCCGGTCCCCCACGCCCTGTTGATCACCACCGTGGCCCGGCTCAGGTCCGCCGTCTCGCGGACCTGGTCGGCCGCGGCGCCGAGCACGACCACGATCCGCTCGCAGCCCGCCTCGGTCATCGTGTCGATCATCTGGTTCACCAGGGGCTTCTTTCCCTGGTGCAGCAGCGCCTCCGGGCCGCCGATGCGACGACCCCCGCCCGCGGCGATGATCATTCCTGCGATCCGGTTCAGCTGGGCCCCCTCCACCGTGGAGCGGGCCGTGGCGCGAGGACACGGCCCGCTCCGTCGTACGGACATCGGGAGCAACGAGGACAAGGCGGACCGGGTAGCGGGGCGAAAAGGGAAAATAGTGCAACTGTTACCGGGGCGGAACCTCCCCGGGCCCTGCGCGGGAGGCTGTGCGGACGGTCAGGACGGCGTCCCGGCGGCGGCGACCGCGACCGGCATCGGGTCGCGGGGCGGACGCGACAGCAGGCGCGCCAGGTCACCGTGGGTCTGCGCGAGGAACCCGGCCGCCGTGGCGGAGTAGATGGACATGAGCATGGCCGGCTGGAACGCCAGCAGGCCCGGGCCCGCCAGCGCGGCACGCCGCTCGCCCAGCGACACCGGTCGGTAGGGCGCGCCCAGCTCGGCGGCGAGGCCCGCCGCGGTGAGCGCGACGGGCCCCGTCAGCTCGTACGTGCGCCCGCGGTGGGCGGCGGGGTCGGCGGCGACCCGTACGGCGGCGTCGGCCAGGTCCTGCCGGGCCACCGCCGCCAGCGCCCCCGTGCCGAACGGGGCCGTGACCGCCCCGCCGACCGGGGCGGCCAGCTGGCCGAACAGTTCGGCGTAGAGCCCGTTGCGCAGGATCGTCCAGCCCAGCCGGCTCTCCCGCAGCCGGCGCTCCGTCCACCGGTGCGCGAACGCGAAGGCCAGGTGGTCGCCGGCGCCGACCAGGCTCGTGTGGGACGCCGCCAACCCCGGAGCGGGCGTCTCCTGACCGGGGCGGAAGCCGTCACGCCGCGTCGGCGTAGCAGTCGACGACCGACAGGTCCAGCGGGAAGCGGACCGGGGTGTCGCCGAAGAGCAGCGCGGCGGCCTGCTCGCCGCACCGGGTGACCGCCTCGGCGACCGCGTCGGCCCGCTCCGCCGGGCAGTGCACGACCACCTCGTCGTGCTGGAAGAAGACCAGCTCGCCGCCGGTGCTGGCGAGCCGGCCGCGCAGCGTCGCCAGCAGGGTCGAGGCCCACTCGGCGGCGGTGGCCTGGATGACGAAGTTGCGGGTGAACCGCCCCCGGGACCGGGCCGCCCGCGCCCGCGGCGACTGCGGATCGCCGCCGCCGTCGGGGAGGTCGGCGTCGGGGTCGCCGAATCCGGCGGTGCCGGGCGGGCAGGTGCGACCCAGCCAGGAGCGCACCAGCCCGCCGGCCTCCCCCGTGCGGGCGGCCGCCTCCACGTAGCCGAAGGCCGTCGGGTAGTTGCGCCGCAGCACCGCCAGCGCCGGCACGGCCGCCCCGCCGGTCTGCCCGTACATCGCGCCGAGCAGCGCCACCTTGGCCCGGGGCCGGTCGCCGCCGAAGGCGTCCTGGGCGAGGGCGGCGTAGAGGTCGCCCGCGCCACCGGCGGCGGCGAGCCGGGCGTCGCCGGAGACCGCGGCGAGCACCCTCGGCTCCAGCTGGCCGGCGTCGGCGACCACGAACCGCCAGCCCGGTTCGGCCACCACCGCCCGGCGGATCACCTTGGGGATCTGCAACGCGCCGCCGCCCCGGGTCGCCCAGCGGCCGGAGACGACCCCGCCCGGGACGTACTCCGGCTGGAACCGGCCGTCGCGCACCCAGGCGTCGCGCCAGGCCCAGCCGTGCGCCGTCCAGATCCGGTAGAGCTCCTTGTACTCCAGGACCAGCGGCACCGCCGGGTGGTCCACCCCGCGCAGCACCCAGGCCCGGGTGTTGGGCAGTTCCACGCCGGCCCGGGCGAACGCCCGCAACAGCTCCGCCGGGGAGTCGGCGTGCAGCTGGCGTACGCCGAACGCGTCGGCGATCCGCGCGGCCAGCTCCGCCAGCCGGCGGGGTGGGCCGCCCACTGGCGACGGCTCGCCGAGCAGCTCGGCGAGGAGCTCGTCGTGCACGTCGGCCCGCCAGGGCAGCCCGGCGGCACCCATCTCCACGGCGATCAGCGCGCCGGCCGACTCGGCGGCGACCAGCAGCCGGAACCGGCCGGGATGCTCGGTCGCGGCGATCCGGGCGAGCTGGTCGGCGTAGACGCGGGTCAGCGCCTCGACGCCGGGGCCCGGCGGGCCGGGCAGGGCGTCGAAGAGCGCGCCCTGGCCGTGGCCGGGCGGCGCGGCAGGGCGGGGCGGCGGGTCGGCCGGCACCGGCGCGCCGGTCAGCCGGGCCCAGGCCGCCGCGAGCGAGCGGGGCTCGCCCCAGCGGCCGGCGTGGCCGAGCAGCAGGGCCTCGGTCAGCTCGACGTCGTGGCAGCGCTCGACCCGCACCCCGGCGCGCAGCAGCGCGGGGTAGACCGTCGCGCCGGAGGCCCACACCCAGCGCGGGCGGTCCGCCGCCTCGCGGGCCGCGACGGCGGCGGCCAGGTCGGCGACCGGCTGCACCGGGCCGGCCGGGCGCCCGGCGGCGTCGAGGGGCCGCAGCGCTCCCCCACCCCGCTCGTCCGAGACCACCGCCACCAGCACGGACGTGATTCTGCCTCGCCCCTGCGACACTCCACGCGCCAACCGCCGCTGGGCGGGTCGGCCGTGACCGGCGGCGACGACACGTCGGCAGGCGGTGGGAACGGGGCGGTGCGGCGGTGCCCCGGCTCGGTAGCGTGGGCCGGTGCCACCACGCATCCCCCATCCCGAGCCCGGCACTCCGGACACCAGGGGGCCGCTGCGGTACCTGTGGTGGCTGGTCCGCTGCCAGCCGTGGCGGGTGCTGCGCGGCAGCCTGCTCGGCACGGCCTGGATGACCGGGCTGTCGGTCCGGCCCTACCTGATCTCCCGCGCCGTGGACGACGGGCTGCGCACCGGCGACACCCGGGCCCTGGCCCTGTGGGTGGCGGCGATCGTCGTCGCCGGCGTCGGGCTGTCCTGGCTGGGCATCATGCGGCACCGCACGATGACCTTCATCCGGGAGGACGCGAAGGCGCGCTCCGCCGCCGTGGTGCTCCGCCAGCTGTCCCGGGTCGGCGCCGTGCTACCGCGCCGGGCCGCGGCGGGCGAGGTGGCCACGGTCGGCGGCACGGACATCGACCGGGCGGCGCAGGTGATGACGGTGACCGGGCCCGGCGTCGGCGCGGTGGTCGCGTACCTGGTCGTCGCCGTCGTGCTCTGGTCGATCTCGCCCCTGCTCGCGCTCTGCGTGCTGGTGGGCGTGCCGTCGGTCGTCCTGGTCGTCGCTCCCCTGCTGCGCCGGCTGGAGCGGGCGGAGTCGGTCTACCGGCAGCAGCAGGGTGAGCTGACCGCCCGGTCGGGCGACATCGTGGCCGGGCTGCGGGTGCTCGCCGGGGTGGGTGGCCGCGGCCTGTTCGCCCGCCGGTACGCGGCCCGCTCCCGCGACCTGCTCGCCGAGGGGTACCGGGTCGGCGCCGTGAACAGCTGGATCGACGCGGCGACGGTGGCCGTCCCCGGGCTCTTCCTCGCGGCGGTGGTGTGGCTGTCGGCCCGGATGACGGTCACCGGCGACATCAGCGTCGGGGAGCTGGTCGCGGTCTACGGCTACGTCGCGACGCTCGTCGTGCCGGTCTGGTTCCTGCTGGAGGGCGGCCACCAGCTGATCCGGGGCCGGGTCGCGGCCCGCCGGATCGTGGCCCTGCTCGCCGTCACGCCGGACGACGTCGGCGGGCCGCGCGACACGCCGGCCCGCGCCGGCGCGGCGACGGTTCCCGGCAGCCGGCAGCCGGCCGGCCCCGCCGGCCCGGTCCCGCCCTCCGGCGGCCCTGTCGGCCCCGCCGGCCCGGTCCCCGCCGGCCCGGTCCCGCTCCCCACCGGTCCGGTCGCGGCCCCCGCCGGTCCCGCCGACCTGCACGACCCGTCGAGCGGGCTGACCGTCCGGGCCGGCCGCCTCACCGCGGTGGCCGCCGCCGACCCGGCGGAAGCCCTCGCGCTGGCCGACCGGCTCGGCCGGTACACCGTCAGCGACGCCTCCTGGGGCGGCGTGCCGCTGACCGGCGTCGGACTGGAGCAGGTGCGGGCCCGCATCCTGGTCGCCGACCACGACGCCTACCTGTTCGCCGGGACGCTGCGGGACGTGCTGCGCGGGGCCCGGCCCGACGGCGACCGCGAGCGGTTCGCCGCCGCCCTGCACGACGCGTCGGCCGAGGACGTCGTCGACGCCCTGCCGCGCGGGCTCGACACCCCGCTGGACACCCGCGCCCGCTCCCTCTCCGGCGGCCAGCGGCAACGGGTCCGGCTGGCCCGGGCGTTGCTCGCCGAGCCGGAGGTGCTGATCCTCGTCGAGCCGACCTCCGCGGTGGACGCGCACACCGAGGCGCGGATCGCCGAGCGGCTGCGCCACGCGCGGGCCGGCCGGACCACCGTCGTGCTCACCACCTCGCCACTGCTGCTGGGCCGGGCCGACGAGGTCGCGCACCTGGTCGCGGGGCGGGTCACCGCCACCGGCACCCACGCCGACCTGCTCGACCGCGACCCGGGCTACCGGCGGCTCGTGGCCCGTGGCGACGCCGACGCCGAACAGGCGCTGCGGTGAGCGGGCTACCGGTCGCCGACCGGGCCACCGTGCGCCGGGCGACGCGCCAGCTGATCGCCCGCGACCGGCGCGCCGTCGCGGTCGTGCTGGCACTGCACGCGACCGCCACGGTCGCCGGGCTCGCCCCGCCGTGGCTGCTCGGCGCCATCGTCGACCGGGTCTCCGCCGGGGCCGGCGTCGCCACCGTCGACCGGCTCGCCCTGGCGATCGGCGCGGCCGTGCTGGTCCAGGCGCTGCTGTCGCGGTACGCGCGCTACGCCGGCCACCGCTTCGGCGAGCGCGCCGTGGCCCGGCTGCGCGAGGAGTTCGTCGAGCGGACGCTGAACCTGCCCGTCGGCGTCGTCGAGCGCGCCGGCTCCGGGGACCTGGCGACCCGCAGCTCGGTCGACGTGGCGACGGTCGGCACCACCGTCCGGGACGTGGTGCCCACCATCGTCGTCGCCTCGGTGCAGCTGACACTGCTGTTCGGGGCGGTGTTCCTGCTGCACCCGCTGCTCGGGCTGGCCGCGCTCGCCGGGCTGCCGACGATCGCGCTGGTGACCCGGTGGTACCTACGGCGGGCCAGCCCGGCGTACCTGGCCGAGGGGGCGGCCGCCGCCGAGCTGACGGAGACGCTGACGACCACCGCGGAGGGCGCCCGTACGGTCGAGGCGTTCCGCCTCGCCGACGAACGGATCGGGCACGGCACCGCGCGCATCGCCCGGGTCTGGGCCGCCCGGCGGGCGACCCTGGCGCTGCGCACCGTGTTCTTCACCGTGGTGGAGGCCAGCTACCCGCTGCCCGTGGCCGCGCTGCTGCTGGTCGGTGGGCTCCTGCTCGCGCGGGGCGAGGTGTCCCTCGGCGCGGTGGTCACCGCGACGCTCTACCTGCAACAGGCGATCGAGCCGCTGGACCGGATCCTCCAGTGGACCGAGCAGGCGCAGCGCGGCTTCGCCTCGTTCGCCCGCGTGCTCGGCGTCGGCCAGGTGCCGCCGGAGCGGCCCGGCCGGGCCGCCGCGCCGGTGGACGAGCGGCTGGTCGTGCGGGGCGCCCGGTTCGCGTACGGCGGCGGACCCGACGTGCTGCACGGCATCGACCTCCAGGTGCGGCCCGGCGAGCGGTTGGCGCTCGTCGGGCCGTCGGGGGCCGGGAAGTCCACCCTGGCGCGGCTGCTCGCCGGGATCGACGCGCCCCGGGAGGGGGTCGTCAGCGTCGGCGGCTGCCCCGTGACCGATCTGGACCCGGCCGAGCGCCGGCGGCGCATCGCCCTGGTCACCCAGGAGCACCACGTCTTCATCGGATCGCTACGCGACAACCTCGCGTTCGCCGCCCCGGACGCCTCCGACGACCGGATGCGCGCGGCGTTGGCCACGGTCGGTGCCGACTGGCACACCCGCCTGCCCGACGGCCTCGACACCCTCCTCGGCGACGGGGCGCACCAGCTCGGGGCGGCCGAGGCCCAGCAGCTCGCGCTGGCCCGGCTGGTGCTCGCCGACCCGCACACGCTGATCCTCGACGAGGCGACCGCCGCCCTCGACCCGACCACCGCCCGGCGCACCGAGCGTGCCCTGGCCGCCCTGCTCACCGGGCGGACCGTCATCGCGATCGCGCACCGCCTCAACACCGCCCACGACGCCGACCGGGTGGCGGTGCTGGAGGGGGGCCGGATCACCGAGCTCGGCAGTCACGACGAGCTGGTCCGGGCCGACGGCCCGTACGCCGCCCTGTGGCGTTCCTGGCATCCCTGACCCGACCGGGTCACTTCACCGCGCCGGAGGTGAGGCCGGACTGGATCTGACGCTGGAAGATCGCGTACACGACGATCATCGGGAGGATGGCGATGGTCAGGGCGGCGAAGAGGCCGGACCAGTCCGCCTCGTAGCCGGCGTTCACCGAGATGTCCGCGATGCCCTGGGTGAGCACCCACTTGTCCTTGGCGTTGGAGAGCAGCACGAGCGGCAGCTGGTACTGCCCCCACTGACCGATGATGTTGAAGATCCCGACGCTGATCAGGCCCGGCTTCGCCATCGGCATCATCACCTGGAAGAAGAGCCGGGTGTGCGAGCAGCCGTCGATCATCCCCGCCTCGGCGACCGACGACGGCAGCGTCTTGAAGAACGCGGCCAGGAAGAACACCGTGAACGGCAGCGAGTAGGCGATGTAGACCAGCACCACCCCGGTGTGCGTGTCCAGCAGTCCCAGGTTCTTCACCACGAAGAAGAGCGGCACCAGGGCGAGGAAGACCGGGAAGGCCAGCCCGGAGACGAACAGGTAGTAGATCGCCCGGTTGCCCCAGAACTTGTAGCGCGCCAGCACGTACGCGGCCATCGAGCCGAGCAGCATGGTGCCGAAGGTGCTGCACGCCACCACGATCACGCTGTTGAGGAAGTAGCGCCCGACGTTGGCCTTGTTCCACGCCCGGGCGTAGTTTTCGAACCTCAGCTCGCCCGGCAGGGTCCACGGGCTGCTGAAGATCTCCGTGGTGTTCTTGAACGAGGCGAGGAACGTCCAGAGGATCGGCACGATCACGATCACCGCCCAGACCGCGAGCGCCACGTGCCCGAGTTTGGCGAGGAGCCGTACCTCCGAGCGGCGGCCCCTGCCGCCGCGCCCACCCGCGGCGCCCGGCTTGACGGTCTTCGGCGGTAGCGCCGCCGGTGTCGGCGGCAGCGTCGTCTGCGGGTTCATCAGTACTCCACGCTTTCCCGCTTGGTCAGCCGCAGCGTCAACGCCGCGAACGTGAGGGTGAGGAAGAACAGCGCCACGCCCATGGCCGAGGCGTAGCCGTACTTCGAGTAGACGAAGGCGTTGCGGTAGATCTCCATCGCCAGCACGGTGGTCGCGCCGTCCGGGCCGCCGCCGTCCACCGAGAGCACCGAGACGATGGCGAACGCGTCGAACGCGGCGATGCCCAGGTAGACCCAGGCGACCTGGAGGGTGTCCCAGAGCAGCGGCAGGGTGACCCGGAAGAAGAGCGTCACCCGGCTCGCCCCGTCCACCTCGGCGGCCTCGTAGATCTCGCCGGGGATGGAGGCCATGCCCGCCGAGAAGAGCACCACGTAGAAGCCGACCGCCTGCCAGACCAGCACGCCGATGATCGACCAGAGCGCCAGGTTCGGCCGGACCAGGAAGAGCACCGGGTCGAGGCCGAGCTTCATCAGCACGCCGTTGATCAGGCCGGACTCGTTGGGCCGGTAGACCATCTGGAACAGCACCGCGATGATGGCCACCGCCAGGACCTGGGGGAAGAAGAACACCACCCGGTAGAACTTCGACCCCCAGACCCCCTGACGCTGCCCGCCGCTGCTCTTGCCGCCCACGTTGAGCAGGAACGAGAAGAACAGCGCGATGGCGATGGTGATCAGCGGCAGGGCAAGCAGCAGTACGCCGTGGTGCTGGACCGCCTTCCAGAAGTTGTCGTCGTCGAACAACCTCCGGAAGTTGTCGAAGCCCACCCACTGCGGGGCCGAGAGCCCTCGCCAGTTGGTCATCGAGATCTGGAACGCCTGCGCGTACGGCGCGATGACGAAGACCACGTACAGCGTGACCGGGACGAAGAGGAACCCGATCACGAACGGATACTTGCCGTGCCGCATGACCTCACGCTCCGATCAGCGCTTGAACTTGGCGATGGAGCTGTCCTTCTTGATCGCGTCGGCGCGCTTCTGGATCCGCTCCACGAAGGCGTCCGCCTTGATCCGGCCGAACATCAGCTCGTTGGTGGCCGTCCGGGCCTCCGTGTCGAGCTCCTTGTACCAGCCGTCGAAGTACAGGTTGAACACGTCCTGGCCGGCGGCCTTGAGCGCCTTCTGCGAGCTGGCCACGCCGGGCGGGAAGGCGTAGCCCTCCGAGCCGGCGGTGACCACCGTCGGGGCCTTGACCACCTCGGTGAAGCCCTTCGCGCCGGCCACCGAGAGCATCTGGCGCATGTACTCCAGGCCGCCCTTGGGGTTCTTGCTCTTGGCCGAGACGAAGTACCCCTCACCGGCGGTCGCCCGCAGCGCCGTGCCCGGCAGCTTGTCCGAGGCGGACAGGCTCGGCACCGGCATCAGCTGGTACTCGAAGCCGGACGGCGTGTCCTTCTTCTGCTCGCCCTCCAGCCAGTCCCCGCTGGGGTAGAAGGCCAGCTTGTACTGGTTCTGGCGCAGCTGCACGTCGGTGTGCTTGAGCCCCTCGAAGCTCTTGTCGACGTACTTGGCGCCGATCTCGGCCCACGCCTCGGCGGCCTGCTTGACCGCGTCCTGCTGCCAGGCGCCGTCCTCCAGGTTGTCGATGTTCTTCAGCACGTCCGTGCCGCCGATCTTCGCCGCGTGGGTGAGGATCACGTTCCACTGGTAGTACGCGGCGTTCGCCCCGGCGTAGCCGTACGGGGTGATGCCCTTGGCCTTGATCTGGTCGAGCAGGGCGGTGAACTCCGACCAGTTCTTCGCCGGCGCCCAGCCGTTGTCCTTGAACAGCTTGCCCGAGTACCAGATGCCGAAGACGGTGGAGACGTAGTACAGGACGTACGGCTTGCCGTTGAACGAACCGGCCTCGACGGTGCCCGGCACCACGGTGTCGCGGACCTTCTTGTTGGGGTCGTCGACCGACGGGGCGTCCCACAGCTCGGTGAGGTCCATCAGCTGGCCGTCGGCGACCAGGGAGCCGAAGTCGATCAGCTTCTCGCCGGAGTTGTTGACGAACTCCGGCGGGTTGCCCGAGGCGAACCGCGGCTGGAGCACCGTGGACACGGCCTGGGTCGACTGGTGCTTGATCTCGGCCTTCGGGAACGCCTTCTTGTACAGCGGCTGGTGCACGTCGGTGGCGTACTTCTCGCCGTAGCCACCGTTGAAGATGACCACCTCGATCGGCGCGTCCTCGGCGACGCCGAGCGGGTTGGTGGCGCTCTTGGTGCCGCCGGCGACCTGCTCGTTCTTCTCGTCGCCACCGCTGGTCGCGCAGGCGCTCAGCAGGCCGGCTGCGGGGGTGGCGAGCAGGCCCACCGCGGCGGCCCGACGCAGCACGGTCCGGCGGCTCAGGTCGGCCGGGTTGTCGGGGGTATTCGACATCGTCGTCTCTCCTTGTGGTGTTCGGGTCAGGCGGTCCGCCGGAGGCGCCCGGCGTACCGCGACTCGAGGGCGTGGTTGTGCTCGTCCCCGCCGGGGACGTTGGCGGAGAGGTAGATAGGGGGTACCTCCCCGGCCTGGTGGAACCGTCGTACGACCTCGGCGGTCAGCAGCTGCGCCAGCAGCGCCGCGGTGACCGAGGAGACCGCACAGACCGCGCCGCCGCCCTCGAGCGGCAGCAGTGCGTCGCCGTACGGCGCGCCGTTGTCCAGCACGACGTCGGCGAGGTCGGCGAGGCGCCTGCCGGACGGGTGCCGCGGGGCGACCCGTGCGGTGTGCGCGACCGAGGTGACCGCGATCAGCGGGTGGCCGCGGCCGGTGACCAGCGTCGCCAGCTCGACCACCGAGCCGTTGATGCCGGACTGGGACGCCACCACGAACACGTCCCGCGGCTGCGGGGCCGCCAGCGCGTAGAGCTGGTGGGCGACGGCGGGGTCGCGCTCCAGCTTCGGGTCGGCGAGCACGTCGCGCGGGGCGTCGCCGTGCAGCACCAGGTCGTGCAGGGAGAGCCGGTTGGTGGGCACCAGGCCGCCGGCCCGGGCGACCAGCTCCGCGGCGAACGCCTCGGAGTGGCCGGCGCCGAACGCCTGGAGCACCCCGCCGGCGCGCAGGCTGGCGGTGATCAGGTCGGCGGCGGCGCCGATGCCGTCGGCGCTGGCGTCGACGAGCCGGTCGAGCACCGGCCGGACGGCGTCGGCGTACCCCTGGGCACTGATCATGCGGTGGCCCCCTTCGCGGCCTTGTGCCCGTCGACGGCCTGGGCGGTACGCCGGAAGGCCGCGTGGGCGCGGTCGTGGGTGCGCTGGGCGACGGCGATGTAGAGCAGGTCGAGCACGACCAGCTGGGGGTGCCGGGCGGACAGCGCGTCGGGGCGGAAGGTGGTGGCCTGGCTGGCGGTGAGCAGCACGATGTCGGCCAGCTCGGCCAGCGGCGAGCGCGGGAACCCGGTCAGCGCCACGGTGGTCGCGCCCCGGCTGCCCGCCTCGGCGAGCATCTCGATGGTCTCCCGGGTCTGGCCGGTGTGCGAGATGCCGAGCGCCACGTCGCCCTGGCGCAGCAGGGCCGCGCTGGCGAGGCCCTCGTGCACGTCGTTCCAGGCCCAGGCCGCCACCCCGATGCGGTGCAGGCTGAACTGCATCTCCTCGCCGACCAGGGCGCTGCCGCTGGCGCCGAAGATGTTCACCCGGGACGCCCCGGCGATGGCGACGGCGGCCCGTTCCACCTCGGCGAGGTCGAGCAGCGCGGCGGTGTCGTGCATGGCGCGGGTGTCGGCGGCCATGATCTGGTCGAGCACCCGGGAGAGGGGGTCGCTCGGCTGGATCTCGCGTCCGATGTCGACGGTCCAGCCCGCCGAGCGGGCCCGGCCGGTCTCCGCGGCGATGCCGAGCCGCAGGTCGGCGTAGCCCTCGAAGCCCATCGCCCGGCAGAACCGGGTGATCGTCGCCGGGGAGGTGCCGCTGCGTTCGGCCAGCTCCACGATCGTCGCCCGGGCGGCGGCCTCGGGATCGCTGAGCACGTGCTCGGCGACGCGGCGCAGTGCCCCCGTCAGCTCGCCCGCGCCGGCCCGGACCCGCGCCAGCACGCCCTCGGAGCCGACCCCGAGCGCCCCCCGCCGGTCGACCGCGCCGGCGTCGACCACCGCGGTCCCCGCGGAGGTGTCCACCTCGTGATCAACCATGGGGCACCTTTCGGAAAAGACTGTTAACTGTTAGTGGTAAAAGTTCTTACTAAAGGCCCCTCCGTGTCAAGGCTGTGGTCGAAGTTTTCAAACTGTTACCTGGCGCACGGCCCGCGGACCCGCCTACCCCCTTGCCCGCCGCCGCCGGGCCGGCCAGCATGAACGCGGCGTCGATCGGAGGGGCGGGTGCGGATGTCCGACAGCGTCGTGGTCGGCCTCGACGTCGGGGGTACGTCCACCCGGGCGACCGCCCTGGCCCTGGACGGGCGGCGGCTGGGCAGCGGACGGGCGGGCGGCGGCAACCCCACCAGCCACGGGGCCGAGCGGGCCGCCGGCGAGCTCCTGGCCGCCCTGCGGGAGGCGCTCACCGACGTCGATCCCGCCCGGGTGCGCGGCGGCACGATCGGGCTGGCCGGGGCGGGCCGACTGCTCGCGGACCCGGCCGGCCGGGACGCCTTCGACCGGGCCTGGCGCGACGCCGGCCTGCGCTGCCCGTACGCGGTGCACGGCGACGCGCTGGTCGCGTACGCCTCGGGCACCGCGAGCCCCGACGGCACGGTGCTCATCGCCGGCACCGGGGCGATCGCCGCCGGGGTCCGGGGGCTACGGCTGGACCGAATCGCCGACGGTCACGGCTGGCTGCTCGGCGACGCGGGCTCGGGCTTCTGGCTGGGCCGGGAGGCGGTCCGCCGGCTGCTCGCCGACCTCGACCGGGGGCACGCGCCGGGCCGGCTGGCGAGCGCGGTGCTCACCGAGCTGCTGGGCCCCGCCGAGGTGGCGTCCCGCCCCCGGGACACCGTCGACGCCCTGGTCCAGGCGGTGACCCGGCGGCCCCCCGTGGAACTGGCCCGGCTCGCGCCCCTGGTGGTCGCCGCCGCCGTCGACGGCGAGCCGGTGGCCGGCGGGCTGATCGACGAGGCCGCCGCGCACCTGGCGCGGAGCGCCGCGCGGATCCGCCCGGCCGGCGATGCCTCCCCGATCGTGCTCGGCGGCGGCCTGCTGACCGGCGACACCCCGCTCGCCGCGGCGGTGCGGGCGGAGGTCGGCCGGCAGTGGCCGGACGCGCCGCTGCACTCGGCCGGCGACGGCGCCGCCGCGGCGGCCTGGCTCGCCGCCCGCGACCTGCCCGAGGTGACCGACCCGCGGGCCCTGCACGCCCTGCTGGTGCCGGCGACGGCCTGACCCCGCCGGGGCGAGGGCCATCGGCCCCACCGCCCTCCGGGAGAGGTCGCAGGCGGCGTTCAGCGCGAGCGACCCGCCGACGGGTTCGTCGAACGACGCTGTCGAGCTGAGTCGTCTACGACATCAGCTCGACAGCGCACGAGCCGAGCTGGCCGTACCGCGCCGCGCCGCCGAGCCGAACCGAGATGGCCGAGCCGCGCTGGCGAGCCGACTCGGCACTGCCGCCCCGGCAGCCGCGGTGCGCGGGCGCGGGCACGGGCGCCGGGCGGTCGCGTCGAACGGCGATCAGAAACGGTCGCCGAAGGGCCGGAGTTACTTGAGCTGGCCGGCGGTGAGGCCGGACTGGACCTGGCGCTGGAAGAGGATGTAGACCAGCAGCACCGGGACCACCGCGATGGTGAGGCCGGCGAAGAGTTGCGCGTAGTCCCCGGCGTAGCCCTGGTTGACCGAGAGCGCGGCGAGCCCCTGGGCGAGCACCCACTTGGACTCGTCGCCCTGCATGAGCACCTGGGGCAGCAGGAACTGGTTCCAGTGGCTGAGGAAGTTGAAGATGGCGACGCTGATCAGTCCCGGACGTGCCATCGGCAGCATCACCTGGAAGAAGAGCCGGAAGTGACCACAGCCGTCGACCAGGGCCGCCTCCGCGACGGCGGTGGGCAGGGTACGGAAGAAGGCGGTCAGGAAGAACACCGTGAACGGCAGCGAGTAGGCCGCGTAGACCAGGATCAGCCCGGTCCAGGTGCCGAAGAGGCCGGCGTTGCGCACCACGAAGAACAGCGGCACCAGGGCGAGGAACACGGGGAACATCAGCCCGCCCACGAACAGGTAGTAGACGACCTGCTTGCCCCGGAACTCGTAGCGGGCGAAGACGTACGCGGCGGTGGCGCCCATCAGCATGGTGAGGGTGACCGAGCCGGCGACCACCACGAGGCTGTTGAGGAAGTACTGGCCGATGTGCGCCCCGCTCCAGGCGCGGGACCAGTTGTCGAAGCGCAGCGCGTCGGGGAGCGCCCACGGGTCGGCCAGGATCTCCGCGTTGCTCTTGAACGAGCTGATGAACATCCAGAGCAGCGGCAGTACGGTCAGCGCGCCCCAGAACAGCAGGAAGCCGTGCGACAGCACGTTGGCGACGCCGAGCTCGCGGCGTACCGGGCGGTCGGCGGGGCCGGCGGGCTCGGCGGGCAGCGCCACGGGTGCGGGCTTGTCCAGAGTCGTCACGAGTACTCGATCCTGTCTCGCTTGCTGGCCCGCAGCGCCAGCACCGCCACCGTGAGGGTCAGGAAGAACATCACCACGCCGATCGCCGAGGCGTAGCCGAACTTGGTCTCGCTGCCGAACGCCGTGTCGTACATCCGCACGCCGATGACGTCGGTGGAGAAGTTGGGGCCGCCGTTGGTCATCAGCTGCACCAGGATGAACCCGTCGAGGGCGAAGATGGCCAGGTAGACCCAGGCGACCTGGACGGTGTCCCAGAGCAGCGGGATGGTCACCTTGCGCAGCGTGGTCAGCCGGGAGGCGCCGTCGAGCATGACCGCCTCGTAGATCTCCTTGGGGATGGCCGACATGGCCGCGCCGAAGAGCACCACGTAGAAGCCGACGTTGCTCCAGATCATCACGGCGAGGACGCACCAGAAGGCGGTCCGCGGGTCGCCGAGCCAGGTGGGCGCGGCGAGACCGACGCCGTTCAGGGCGCTGGTGAGCAGGCCCTTGTTCGGGTGGTAGACCTCCTTCCAGAGCAGCGCGATGATCACGACGGAGAGCACCTGGGGGAAGAAGTAGACCGTGCGGTAGAACGACGAGCCGCGCACCCCGCTGACCCCGGCCCGCCCCTTCCGGCCGCCCATGTTGAGCATGGTGGCGAAGAAGAGGCCCAGCACGATCGTCAGCACCGGAACCAGCGCCAGCAGGATCGCGTTGTTCTTCAACGCGTTCCAGACGTAGTCGTCGTTCCACAGCGTCCTGAAGTTCGCCAGCCCGACGGAGTTGGCGTCGGGCGAGTAGCCGAGCCAGTCGGTCGTGGAGATCTGGAACGCCTGCAGGTACGGCGACACGACGAAGATGACGTAGAGCAGCACCGGCGGCACCAGGAAGGTGACGATCAGCGGGTACTTGCCATGTCTCACGATGAGGTCCTACCTCTTCAGCGGCGGCCCGGTGAGGGCGGGATGGACCACTCCGCCCCCACCGGCCGGGGTGTCAGGCGGCCCGCTTGTACTTCTTGATCGAGCTGTCCTGGGCGATCGAGTCCGCGCCCTTCTGGCACTGGTCGAGGAACTCCGCCGGGCCGATCCGCCCGCTGAAGAACTCGCCGCACGCGGCGTCGACCAGGTTGCGCTCCAGCTTGCGGTAGTAGTTGTTGTAGACCCAGTTGAAGCCGTTGCTGCCGGACGCGTCCAGCGCCTTCACCACCGTGCTCAGCCCGAACGGCAGCTCGACGCCCTCGCTCGCGCCGGCCACCACGGTCAGGCTGGAGACCTTCCTGGTGAAGTCCTGCGCGCCCTTCTTGGAGAGCATGACCCGGAAGAACTCCAGGCCACCGGCGACGTTCTTGGCCTTCGCCGGGACCATGAACGGCTCGCCGGCGGTGCCCCGGACGGCCTCGAACGGCAGCTTGTCGCCGCTGCCCAGACTCGGGGTCGGCTGGATGGTCATGTTGAAGCCGGCCGGCGTGACGTCCTTCTGCTCGCTCTCCAGCCAGGAGCCGCAGGAGATGAAGGCGGCCTTGCCCTGGCACCACGCGGTCTGCGACTGCTTGTGGTCGAGGCCGGGCGAGCCCTCGAGGATGAACTTGTCCTTGACGATCTGGTGCCAGGCGTCGGCCGCGGTCTTCATCGCGTCGGACTTCCAGGCGTTGGGCTCCAGGTTGTCGATCGCCGTGGCGACCGAGGGGCCGCCGAGCTTGATCGCGGTGGAGATCAGCGGCCAGCTCATGTAGCGCGGGTGCGCGCCCGCGTACGTCCAGGGGGCGATGCCGGCGGCCTTGATCTGCTTGCACAGCGCGATGTGCTCGTCCCAGGTCTTGGCGTACTCCCACTTGCGCTCCGTGAAGAGCTTGGTGGAGTGCCAGATGCCGTAGACGGTGTAGGTGTAGTTCATCACCAGGAACTTGCCGTCGTACGAGCCGACCTCGACCGCGCCCGGCAGCAGGGTGTCCTTGACCGTCTTGCCCGGGATGTCGAGGCTCGGGGCGGCGAGCAGCTCGCCCAGGTCGGCGACGGCGTTCTGCGACACCAGGCCGTTGAAGTCGATCTGGCCGGCGCCGGAGTTGTTGACCACGTCCGGCGGGGTGCCGTCGACGAAGCGCGGCTGGAGGGTCTTGCTGATCTCCTGCGTCGCCGAGTGGTTGATCTTCGCCTTCGGGTACTTCTCGGTGTACATGGCCTCGTGGGCCTTCGCGTACTCCTCGCCGAAGCCGCCGTTGAAGATCACCACCTCGAGGGGCGCATCCTCCTTGACACCGAGCGGGTTCTGTTCGCTCTTGGTGCCCTTGTAGGCGCCGGCGTCGCCCTTGTCGTCGCCACCGCCGCCCGTGGCGCAGCCGGTCAGCAGGCCGGCGGCGGGGGTGGCCAGGAGGCCGGCGGCAGCGGTACGCCGCAGGATGTCACGCCTGTTCATGGTCTCTCCTCGGATCGGTCCGGGCGGCCGCCGGAAGGGGGATGGTGACCGCCGCACGAGGCGCAGGGGGAATTTGTCTTCAGTTCGCAATATCTTGCTGAAGAATTTCTACGGCAGGAGGGCGCGGACTTCAACCCCCGGGAACCGAACCGTTATCAGCACCGGCCAGTCGCCGCCTGACGTACCCTCGGGGCCATGCGCCGCCTGCGGCAGCTCGCCGCGCGCACCCCCGCTGGTCGGCAACGTTACGTCGACCTGCTCCGGGCGCTCGCCATCGGCATGGTCGTTCTCGGCCACTGGGCGGTCGCCGCGATCGGCGAGGACGCCACCGGCCGGCCGACGGGACGCTCGGCGCTGCCCGACCTGCCGTGGGCGTACCCGCTCACCTGGGTCGCCCAGGTCATGCCGATCTTCTTCCTGGTCGGCGGGTACGCCAACGCGGCCTCGCTGACCGCCCGCCGGGCCGCCGGCGTCGACGCCACCGCCTGGCTGCTGGACCGGGGCGCCCGGCTGCTGCGCCCCACGAGCGCGCTGCTGCTGGTTATCGCCGGCGGCGCCGCGCTCGCGTCGCTGGTCGGCGTCGAGGCGACCCTGGTGCGTACCGTCGGCTGGTTCGCCACGATCCCGCTCTGGTTCCTCGCCGCCTACCTGATCGTGGTGCCGCTGACCCCGGCGATGCTCGCCCTGCACCGCCGCTTCGGCCTGCTCGTGCCGTCGGCGCTGGCCGCGCTGGTCCTCGCGGGCGACGTGGCGCGGGCGCTGGGCCCGGCCGAGCTGGCGCTGCCGAACTACGTCTTCGGCTGGCTGGCCGTGCACCAGCTCGGCATCGCCTGGCGCGACGCCGACGCCGGGCGTCACGACGCCCATCCCGCTCCACGGGCCGCGCCCGCGCGGGGTGGGCCCCCGGCGCGCCCCGCGGCCGCGCGGGAACGCGGGCTGCCGCTGTCCCGCCGCGCGGGCGCGGCGACGCTGCTGGGCGGGCTGGCGGCGACGGTGCTGCTGACCACCGTCGGACCGTACCCGGTGAGCATGCTCAACGTGCCGGGCGAGCGCCTGGACAACGCGGCCCCGCCCAGCCTGGCCCTGCTCACCCTGACCGCCGCCCAGTTCGGGCTGATCCTGCTGCTGCGCGGCCCGGCGGAGCGTTGGCTGCGCCGTTCCCGGCCCTGGCAGGCGGTGATCGCGGTGAACGCGGTCGTGCTCACCGTCTTCCTCTGGCACCTGACCGCCGCGATCCTGCTGGTGGGCGCGCTGGACGCGGCCGGGAAGCTGCCGACCCCGCCGGTGGGGTCGGCGGCCTGGCTGGCCTGGCGGGTGCCGTGGGTGCTGATGCTGGCCGTGGTGCTGGCCGCCCTGGTCGCCGTCTTCGGCCCCGTCGAGGCCCGCACCGGCCGCGCCGGGAGCGCCAGCGCCGGAGACGGCCGGCGGGCCGGCGGCGGGGCCGCGGCGGGCCGCGCGCCGGCCGGGCGCGGGTGGCGGGCCACCGCGCGCACCGCGCTCACCGCCGCCGGTTTCGCCGCCGTCGTGTACGCCCTGGTGGTCAACGCGGAGACGCCGAGGTCGGCGCCCGAACCGCTGGGGGTGCCGGCGGCGGCGCTGGTGGCGTACCTGGTCGGGGCGGGCACCCTGCGGCTGCTCAGGTCTGGGTGGGGAAGCCGAGGTTGACCCCGCCGTGCCGGGGATCCAGCCAGCGGCTGGTGACCACCTTGCCCCGGGTGAAGAAGCGCACCCCGTCCTCGCCGTGCGCGTGCAGGTCGCCGAAGAGCGAGGCCTTCCAGCCACCGAAGGAGTAGTACGCCATCGGCACCGGGATCGGCACGTTGACGCCGACCATGCCGACCTCCACCTCGTGCTGGTAGCGCCGGGCCGCGCCGCCGTCGTTGGTGAAGATCGCCGTGCCGTTGCCGTACGGGTTGGCGTTGACCAGCTCCACCGCCTCGTCGTACGAGCCGACCCGCACGACGCCGAGCACCGGGCCGAAGATCTCGTCGGTGTAGATCGACATGTCCGGGGTGACGCGGTCGAACAGCGTCGGGCCCAGCCAGAACCCGTTCGGGTCCCCGTCCGGCTCGACGTCGCGGCCGTCCACCACCGGCACCGCGCCGGCGGCCACCCCCGCCTCGACGTACGAGCGCACCCGGGCGGCGTGCGCGGCGGTGACCAGCGGGCCCATGTCGCAGCCGCGCCGGCCGTCGCCGGTGCGCAGCCGGCCCATCCGCTCGGCGATCCGGGCGACCAGGGCGTCGGCGACCGGCTCCACCGCGACCAGGACCGAGATCGCCATGCACCGCTCCCCCGCCGAGCCGAACCCCGCGTTGACCGCCGCGTCGGCGGCCAGGTCCAGGTCGGCGTCGGGGAGCACCACCATGTGGTTCTTCGCCCCGCCCAACGCCTGCACCCGCTTGCCGGCGGCGGTGCCGCGCTGGTGGACGTGCCGGGCGACCGGGGTGGAGCCGACGAACGACACCGCCTTCACGTCCGGGTGCGCCAGCAGCGCGTCCACCGCCTCGGCGTCGCCGTTGACGACGTTGAGCACCCCGTCGGGCAGGCCCGCCTCGGCGAACCACTCCGCCAGCAGCAGCGCCGCGCTGGGGTCCTTCTCGCTCGGCTTGAGCACCACCGCGTTGCCGCAGGCCACCGCGATCGGCAGGAACCACAGCGGCACCATCGCCGGGAAGTTGAACGGGGAGATCACCGCCACGACGCCGAGCGGCTGCCGCAGGCTGTAGGAGTCGACCTCGGTGGAGACGTTCTCGCTGAACCCGCCGCGCAGCGCCGAGGGGATGCCGCAGGCGTACTCGATGATCTCCAGGCCGCGCTGCACCTCGCCGGCGGCGTCGGCGAGCACCTTGCCGTGCTCGGCGGTGATCACCTCGGCGAGCCGGTCCCGCCGCGCGTGCACCAGCTCCCGGAAGGCGAACAGCACCGCCGTCCGTCTGGCCAGCGACGCGTCGCGCCAGAGCCGGGCCGCGCGCCCGGCGGCCTCCACCGCGACCGCGACGTCCGCCGCCGAGGCCAGCTCCACCCGGGCGGTACGCCGGCCGGTCGCCGGGTCGAAGACGTCCCCGTGCCGCCCGGACGAACCGCTGAACGGCTTGCCGTCGACGAGGTGGCCGATGACGCGCACGTCGTGCTCCGCCGCGCTCACGCCGCCACCTCCGCCGCCACACAGGAGCGGATGGCGTCGACGAGGATGGCCAGGCCCTCGCGGGCCTCGTCCTCGGTCAACGTCAGTGGCGGGCCCATCCGCAACACGTTGCCGTACAGGCCGCCCCTGCCGGTGAGCAGCCCGCCGGCCCGGCACGCCTCGAAGACGCGGGCGGTCAGGGCCGGGTCCGGCTCGGCGGTGCCCGGCCGGACGAACTCGACGCCGAGCATCAGCCCCTTGCCGCGTACCTCCGCGACGCCGTCGAGAGCGCCCACGGCGGCGCGCAGCCCGTCGGCGAGGATCGCGCCGGTGCGGGCCGCGTTGGCCTGGAGGTCGTGGTCGAGCAGGTAGTCGAGTACCGCGTTGCCGGCGGCCGTCGAGACCGGGTTGCCACCGAAGGTGGAGAAGCTGATCGCCGGCACCGACTCCAGCACCTCCGCGCGGCCGACCACGCCGGCCAGGGCGAAGCCGTTGCCGATGCCCTTGGCGAAGGTGAGCAGATCCGGGGTGACGCCGTGCGCCTGGTAACCCCAGAAGTGCTCCCCGGTGCGACCCCAACCGGTCTGCACCTCGTCGGAGACGAACAGGATGCCGTGGGCGTCGAGGACCTTCTTCCAGGCGGCGAAGAGCCCGTCCGGCGGGTGCACGAAGCCGCCCACCCCCTGGACCGGCTCGGCGATCAGACAGGCCACGTCGCCGGCGGTCTGGGTGGCGAGCACCTCGTGCAGGTCCTCCACGGCGGCCTCGACCCGCTCGGCCTCGCCGAGCCGGGCCAGCAGGCCGCGCAGCCGCTCGCCGGAGTGCAGCCAGGCCACCTGGAGCGGGTTGAGCGCGCTGGCGGACCAGCCCCGGTTGCCGGTCACGCCCATCGTCGCGTACGACCGGCCGTGGTAGCTGTTGCGCACGGCGAGGATCTGGTGCGAGCGGCGGTGGTTGGTGGCGGCCAGCAGCGCCGCCTCGTTCGCCTCCGTGCCCGAGTTGGTGAAGAAGACCCGCGCGTCGGGGATGCCGGAAAGCCGGGCGACCTTCTCGGCCAGCTCGACCTGCTGCCGGATCAGGTAGAGGGTGGAGCTGTGCACGATGCCGGTGCGCAGTTGCCGCTCGACCGCCTCCCGGACCTCCGGGACGTCGTAGCCGAGCATGTTCGTCAGCACGCCGCCGAAGAAGTCGAGGTAGGTGCGTCCCTGGGCGTCGGTGACCCGGCGGCCGGAGCCGCGGACCAGCTCGATCGGCTCGTCGTAGTAGAGCGGCATCCAGGACGGGAGCGCGGCCCGGTGCCGGGCCAGCAGATCGTCGGTGGTCATCGTCGCACCCTCTCAGCGGCGTTCGCGGTAACCGCACGCTGCCACCACCGGGCGGCGCGGACAAGAGCCACTGTCCAACGCGGCGCCGGGGCCCCTGACACCCCCGTCGACCCGGCCCGGTCGTTCGCCGCCGGCCGCCTCGGCCGCCGGTACGATCCGGCGGTGCGGACCGGTGAGGTGGCGCTGCCGACGGGCGCGGCGGGGACGGACGTCGAGCAGATCGCGGCCGGCGTACGGGCCTGGGCGGGCTCGGCGCCGCTGCGCGCCCTGGTCGGGCACTTCGGCGGCGACTGGCCGGACGGCGACCTGGCGGCGGTGCTGGCCGGCCTCGACGACTTCTCCGCCCGGCACTGGGACTTCCGGGGCGGCCGGGAACGCCCGGACGCCCGGGAACCGGCCTTCGACCCGGCCACCGCGCGGCTGGTGCTCGCCGCCGCCGCCGCGCTGGGCATGGTCCGTCCGGCGGCCCCGGCCCGCTCGCGGTACGCCCACCTGGTCGTGCTCGGCGGGTTGGCGCACGCCTGCCAGCGCCGGGTCGCGTACGCGGCGCACCTGCTGCGCGCCGGCACCCGGGTCACCGGCGAGGTGGCGGTGCTGGGCAGCTTCCGCCCGCTGTCCGACGTGGAGGGCCGGGCCCTGGAGGCGGCCGGCGTCGCGCCCTGCGACACCGAGGTGGCGGCGCTGGACGCGGCGGTGCGGCGCGAGTTCGCGGTGGCCGCCCCGGCCGACGAGGACGGCCACGACGCCGGGCACCCGCACCACTCCTGGTCGTCGCGCACGTACCGGCCCGCGGGCGGCCCGCCCGTCCGGGTGCTCGCCGCCCCGTCCGGCGACCCCGCGCGGCGGCGCGCGCACACCGCCGACACCCAGCGGTTCTGGGCCGAGCACGTCCGCCTGCGCGCGGGCGAGCCGGTGCTGCTGGTGACCGCGCCGGTCTACGTGCCGTTCCAGCACTGCGACGCGCTGCGCACCCTCGCCGTGCCGTACGGCTGTGAGATCGAGACCGTCGGCGTCGACCCGGCCCTGCCCGACCTGGCCGGGCTGCCCGAGCCGGCGCTCACCCCGGGCCGCTACCTCCAGGAGGTCCGCTCGGCGATCCGGTCGATGCGCGCCCTGCACGCCGCCCTCAGCGACGGCTGGCCGGCGCACGACCGGGGGCCGACGCACGACGGATCGCCGCACGCCGGCCCTGCTGAGCGCGGTCAGTTGACGTAGACGGGGCTGTTCCCCTTGGTGGCGTCCTGCACGGGCGAGTACGCCGCGGAGAAGTAAGCCGTGCCGAAGCAGAGGCTGGGGCCGGAGAACTTCGTCAGCGTCTGGTTGGTGAAGGTGATCGAGTTGTCCGCGTTGTTCGCCGTGCCGGTCAGGCTGTTGGTGCTGGTCCGGTAGACGCAGGTGATCGGGCCGAGCAGCGAGTTCAGCACGACGCTGCTCTGGATCGGCGCCGTCGCCGTGCCGCTGATCCTGACCACGCCGGCGCTGGTGACCGAGGTGGCGTACGGCAGGTTCTGGACGGTCACGCTCTGCACGCCGGTGGTGCCGACGATGTTGCTGGTGCAGCTGGTGAAGGACTGCGCGGTCAGGCTCTCGGTGGCGGTGCCCGGGGCCGCCGGGTTGCTCAGCACCGTGGCGCTGAAGGTGGACGCGGCGCACTTCACGCCGGTGGTGCCCGTGGCGGAGGAGTAGAAGGTGGCGTTGGTACCGGTCCTGAGGCTGGCCCGGATCACGTCGTTGACGGCGACGGCGGTGCCGCCCGGCGTCGGGTAGGTCAGCACGTTGTTGGCGAGCGGCGCCGGGGCGGCGGAGCCCGGGGCGGCGGCGAGGCCGGTCAGCAGCGCGAGGGTGGCGAGACCCACGCCGATTCGTCCGTACCTGAGCATGGTTCTTCCTTTCGGGGGACGGGGGCGACCAGGGCGCGCGGGCGGGGGTGTCCGCGCGGCGATCGGAGCCGTCGCGTGGCGGACGGCGGTGGAGGGTGCCGGGCGGCCGTCGGGGCCGGACGGCGGTGGTGCGGTGGGGTCAGCGGGCAGGTTGGCCTGGCACGCCGCGGCGCAGCGGCGTCACCTGCGTCTTCGCGGCCTTGGGAGGGTGCCGATGTTCCGCGATAATGGCAGCCATCGAGCCCTCCCTCGATGAGTCGACGGGTGACCGTCCGGAAGATCACCCATGGTGACGGGATCCCGACTGAGCGTGCAGAAAGTTATAAACCCCGGAGGGTCGCAAAGTCAATCGAATCGAGAGGTGGACACGTTGACCATGCAGCGCCGTCCGCATCCGGCGCAGGCCCCCCTGCCGGGCGCACGCCCGGGCCGCGACCCCGATCGCGCGATCAAACGTGGTCCGCGCCGGCTCTCCGCCGAGGCGGTGGCCGCGACCCAGCGCGACCGCCTCCTCGACGGGCTCGTACGGGAGGTGGCGACGAAGGGCTACGACAACGCCCGGGTCACCGACATCTGCCACGCCGCCGGGGTGACCCGGCCGGCGTTCTACGCCCTCTTCAGCGGCAAGGAGGACGCCTTCCTCGCCGCGTACCGGCACGGCATCGCCGTGCTGTCGCAGCTCATGGAGAGCGCCTACCGGGAGGCCGGACCGACGTGGTCGGACGCCGCCCGCGCCGCGCTGCGCACCCTGCTGGAGGTGCTCGCGAGCGTGCCCGCCTTCGCCCGGATGGCGCTCGTCGAGGTGGACGCGGCGGGCCCGGACGCGCGCCGGGAGCGCGACGCCCTGCTCGGCAGCTTCCGCCGGTTCTTCGCCGACGCCGGCCCCGGCCCGGCGGGCGCGGGCGTGGACCGGGACGCGCTGGTGTCCACCGTGGTCGGCGGGATCCACGCCACCGTCCGCAGCCGGGTGGCCCAGGGTCGGGCGACGGAGCTGCCGCAGCTGTTGCCGGTGCTCACCTACGCGGCCACCGCACCCTTCCTCGGCACCGACGACGCGACCCGGGCGACGCGGCTGGCACGCCCGGCCGACGGCCCGGGCACGACCGCGCCGTGCGCGCCGGCCGGCGAGGCCGCCACCGTTCCCTGACGCGCGGTCGGAAACCGCAGCGGTTTTTCACTTTGGCCGCATTTGGCAGATGCCGCCTCAACCAGCCCCCACCCGCCGTTGACCTGCCACTTACCCGGCGGTAACTTCAGCCTGCGCAACCCCTTCAGCCGATTTCCCATTGTCGCCGATGAATCGATCTCGAAAAGGGAGCCGCCATGTCGGAGCAGATCGCACCGATCGAACCCGATCCGCCGCGCAGCGGCGTGCGCTGGCGCCGGTTCGCCGTCACGCTGGGCACCGTCGTGGCGGGTGCCGCCGGCATGGTCGTGCTGACCGCCCAGGGCGTGCTGGGCGCGCAGTTCGCCATCTCCGGCATGCCGTTCACCGTCACCGCCGACCGGCTCACCGGCACGGGGTTCGAGCAGTTCGCCACCCTCGACCAGATGATCCCGGACAGCCCCAACCAGGGCGACACCGGCGGGCAGGTCCTGGTGATCGTGTCGGCGATCGACAAGGCCGAGCTGACCAACCTCTGCCAGAGCATCAACCTGGGCGGCGTCTACCTGAAGATCACCGCCGGCGGCGACGGCAGACCGGTCACCGCCCGCACCCTGGTCGTCGACGGCGACGAGGTCGCCGGCAACGCCTCGTTCCGGAACATCAACGTCGGGCAGGACGCCAGCACCCTCGACCAGGTGCCCGGCGTGAAGGGCAACCCCGGCGTGTTCGCCCAGCAGGCGGATACGGTGACCATCACCAACCTGCGACAGAACAACTACGCCACCACGGCGGCCGTCTTCAACCTGCCCAACCTGCGCATGGCGTTCACCTCCGACGGATGCTGACGTGACCACCGGACGAGACCACCCGGCGCCAGCCGTCCGCCGACCCGGCGGCCGCTGGCGCCGTTGGCGGCGGGGCCGCCCGTTCACCGCCGGGGTGCTGATCGCGCTCGGCGGCCTGGAGATGCTGGTGACCCTGCGCGCGCCGCTCGGGGTGCTGCTGCACGTCGGGCCGCAGGGGCTCGCCGCGTACCTGGTGCCGGCCGTCCTGGTGCTCTGCGGGGTGCTGCTGGTCGCCACTCCGCAGCAGCGGGTCTTCTACGCCGTGCTCTCGCTCTTGCTCGGGCTGGTCTCCTGGCTGACCTCGAACCTGGGCGGCTTCCTGGTCGGGATGCTGCTGGCCCTGGTCGGCGGGGCGCTCGCCTTCGCCTGGACGCCCGACAAGCAACGCCCACCGACCGGTGCCACCGGCACGCCCGGAGCGCCGGCCCCGGAGGACGAGGCCGAACCCGAGGACGAGGACGGCGGCTCGCTGTTGCCGGGCGCGCACACGCCGGACCCGACTCCCGCCGAGCGGGGCTGAGTCAGCCGGCGGTGTCGCGTACCGCCTGGGCGAAGACCTCGGAGCGGTGCTCGAAGTTGCGGAACCGCCCGTAGCTGGGCGCCGCCGGGGAGAGCAGCACCACCCCGTCGGTTGGGGTCAGCTCGCGGGCCCGCCGGACGGCGGCGACCAGGTCGTCGACCACCTCGGTACGCACCTTGGGCAGCCCGGCGAGCGCCTCGACGATCCGGGCGCCGCTGTCGGGGATGCCGAGCACGGTCAGCTCGCGCTCCGCGAGGTGCTCGCGCAGCGGCGCGTAGTCCAGGCCCCGGTCGGTGCCGCCGACGATGACCGTCAACGGCCGCCCCTCGTACGCGTCGATGGCGTGCATGGCCGCGTACGGGCTGGTGGCGAGGGTGTCGTCGACGAAGGTCAGGCCGGACGGGTCGGCGATCTCGGTGAGCCGGTGGGCCAGCCCCTGGAACTCGGCGACCGCCACGGCCAGCGCGTCCCTGCGGGCCACCACGTCGACGCCGAGCGCGTCGAGCACGGCGAGGGCGACGCAGAGGTTGCCCTCGTTGTGCCGACCCACCAGGGGCAGCACCGCGCGCGGGAACAGCGGCTGGTCGCCGAGGTGGAACCAGGGCGTGCCGTCCGCGCCACCGGCCACGTGGGCGGTGTCCGGCAGGCCGGCGCGCACCGCCGCGCGGTCGCGCAGTTCGAGGGCGAGCCTCGGGTCGGCGCCGTTGACCACCACGGTCCGCGGCCCGTGCGCCAGCAGGTTGAGCTTGTCCCGGTAGTACTCGCGCTCGCCGCCGTGCGCGTCGAGGTGCTCGGGGAAGAGGGCGGTGACGACCGCGACCCGGGGCGAGTCGGTCAGGTCGCTGCACTGGTAGCTGGAGAGCTCCAGCACGTACAGCTCCGCGTCCGGCAGGTCCAGCGTCGGCACGCCGATGTTGCCGCCGAAGACGTTCGGCCGGTCGACGGCGGCGAGCAGGTGGCTGATCAGGCTGGAGGTGGTGCTCTTGCCCTTGCTGCCGGTCACGCCGACGGTGCGGGCGGCGTGGTCGGCCATCCACAGGGCGGTGCCCTGGGTGACGGTCGCGCCGCGCCGGCGCAGCTCCACCAGCCACGGGTGGGTCTGCGGCACGCCGGGCGAGCGGACCACCACGTCGGCGGCGGCCAGCCGGGCGAAGCCCTCCTCGCCCGTGACCAGCGGCGCCGCCTCGGCCAGCGGCCCCTCCCAGGGCAGGCTGAGGAAGTTGGCACTGTCGTCGACGGCGACCAGCCCGGCCGGGCCGTGCGCGGCGATCGCGGTCACCGCGGCCCGGCCCTCCCGGCCGGCCCCCCAGACGGCGACGGTACGTCCGCGCAGGTCAGACAGGCGCACTGATTCTCCTCGGGGATGTCTACGGCGGGGCACAGGCACGTCCGGCACAGCCGGACACGCCGGACGAACCAGGGCCTAGTATGGCGTGTGCCCAATGAACAGCTGCGGCGGATGGACGCCTTCACCTTCCCGTCCTACTCGATCGACCTCTCCACCGGGGAGGTGCTCTTCGACTACGCCCTCACCGGCCCCGACGGCGAGCAGCGGTTCACCGAGGTGGTCACCCTCCCGCTGCCGGACGCGCCGCCGTCCGACGAGACCGTGACGACCCTCGGCCGGGTGCTGGAGCTGCTGCACGTCGTCGCCGGGGTCAGCTACTACAAGGCCGCCGCGCCGCCCCGCCTGGTGCTGCCGGCGCCGCTGGGCACGGCCGCCGCCGAGCTGGTCACCGCCGTCTACACCAAGGGTCTCGCGGAGTACGCGTACCGCAACCAGTTGCCGCACGTGCTCCAGCTACGCCCGGAAGTGCCGCCCGGCACGGTCTCCCCCGCCCGGGAGTACGACGACTCCGACCGGCGTCCGCTGTCGGCGGTGGGCGGCGGCAAGGACTCCATCGTCAGCCTGGAGGCGCTGCGCCGGGCCGGCCTCGACCCGGTGCCGTTCTCGGTCAACCCGAACCACGTGATCGTCGCGGTGAACGAGGCGTCCGGCCTGGCCCCGCTCGCCGCCCGGCGGCGCATCGACCCGGTGCTGTTCGAGCTGAACGCCGCCGGGGCGCGTAACGGCCACATCCCGGTCACCGCGATCAACTCGCTGATCGCCGTCGCCACGGCGGTGCTGCACGGCCTCGGGCCGGTGGTGATGTCCAACGAGCGGTCGGCGTCGGATCCCAACCTGGTCTGGAACGGCCACGAGATCAACCACCAGTGGTCCAAGGGCGTGGAGGCGGAGGGGCTGCTGCGGGCGGCGCTGGCCGAGCACGCCGGGCTGACCGAGCCGTACTTCTCGCTGCTGCGCTCGCTGTCGGAGCTGCACATCGCCCGGTCGTTCGCCGAGATCGACCGCTACGACGACGTGGTGACGAGCTGCAACGCCGCGTTCAAGCTGCGCGACGCCAGCGAGCGCTGGTGCCGCAACTGCCCGAAGTGCCGGTTCGTCTTCCTGGCCATGGCGCCGTTCATGTCGCGCGAGCGGATCACCCACATCTTCGGTGGCGACCTGCTCGCCGACCCCGCACAGATCCCCGGCTACCGGGAGCTGCTCGGCGTGGACGGGCACAAGCCGTTCGAGTGCGTGGGCGAGGTGGAGGAGTCGGTGGTGGCGTTGAGCCTGCTCGCCGAGCAGGACCAGTGGCGCGACGCCCCGGTCGTGCGCGCCCTCGTCGACGCCGTACCCGACACGGCCTGGTCGGCCGCCGCCGACTCCGACGTCTTCACCCCCGGCGGCCCCAACCACGTCCCCCCGCCCTACGCGAAGGCCCTCGCCGCCCTGACCTGACCCACCCACCCCGCCCCAGCCCCAGCCCCCGCCCCAGCGTCGATCATGAGGTTGGCGGCGCGGTTCGGGCGATTCCTCCCCGCCAACCTCATGATCGACGGCGGACAGGAGCTGCTGGCGGGAGTTGGTGGGTTCAGGGGGTGCGGATGGCGTCGAGGGCCAGCAGGGCGACGTGCAGGGAGAGGCAGTCCTCCACCGAGTCGAGGTCCACGTCCAGGACGCGGCGGATCCGGGCCAGCCGCTCGTAGAACGCGGGCCGGGACAGGTGCGCCGCGCCGGCCGCCGCCGACTTGTTCCGGCCCTGCTCCAGGTACGCCCGCAGCGTGCCGAGCAACTGCTCCCGCGGGTGCTGCGCGTCGTAGGCCAGCAGCGCGCCGAGTTCCCGCTCGACGAAGGTCTGCAACCGGGGCTCGTCGCGCAGCAGGTGCAGCAGCCCCGCCAGCCCCACGTGCGGCAGCCGGAAGACCGGCAGGTCCCGCCGGTCCCGGCGGGCGGCGTCGGCGATCTGCCGGGCCTCGACCAGCGACCGACGCGCCTCCCGCAGGCCGGGCACGGCGGAACCGGCCGCGATGAGCAGTCCGCCGCCCGCTGGCCGGGCCACGCCGTTCGTCCGGCCGTTGGACCGGGCCGTTCCGTCACCACGGGCGGGGCCGACCAGGCGGACCTGGGCGTCGGGTCGCGCGGAGCCACCCGGGCGGGGATGACTGTCCGGGCGGACATGGCCGTCCGAGCGGGCGGCGGTGTCCGGGTGGGTGCGGTGCAGCGCGGTGGCGAACGCGGCCAGCGCCCGCTCCTCGGCCGCCGGCTCCGGCAGGGCGAGCAGCACACCGACCGACTGGTCGTCGACGGCGCTGGTCAGCCCGGTCAGTTTCGCCTCGCGCAACGCCTGCCCGACCGCCTCGGCGAGATCGCGCAGGCGCGCCGGGCCGGCCTGCGGGCCACCCGCGCCCGCGTCGGCCGGGTGCCCGGGCTCCGCGAGCGGGCCGCCCTCCCCCGCCGGTTCGTCGCCGCGATGCCGCACCACGACCCCGACCAGGTGCCGGCGCTCCAGCACCACGCCGAGCGCCCGGGCCCGCAGGGCCACCTCGTCCACCGGCAGCGAGTGGTCGAGCAGGGCGGTGAGCAGCGTACGGTGGATCTGCCGCTCCAGGCCCTCGGCGTCGCGCCGGATCAGCCGGCCGAGGGCCAGCGTCGAGGCGGCCCGCTCGACCAGGATGGTCAGCCGGGTGGGTGGGGCCACCGGCGGCGCGACGATGCCGACGGGCGCACCGCCCTCCCCGGTCGGCGCGAACCCGCGCCGGTCGGCCGCCAGGTCGCCCCCGCCCGGCCAGCGCAGCAGCAGCCGGCCCCAGTCCTGCCCCCGGGCGCCGACCGTGGTGACCAGCCACCCGTTGTCGGCGTCGTACGCGGTCCGCCCCGCCGGCCGGATCCGCCGGGAGTGCTGCTCCCAGCAGTCCAGCAGCAGCTCGGCGCTCTCCCCCGCCGGGTCGTACGCGAGCACCTGCCGGGAGAGGTTCTCCAGCACCACCGGGCAGCCGGAGAGCTCGGCGGCCTGCCGGACCACCTCGCCGGTGCCGGCACCCTCCACCGACAGCTCCGTGAAGCGCTGGTGGATCTCCTCCGTCGCCCGCAGCTCGGTCAGCTGGGCGTCGACGATCAACGCGTGCACCGCCTCGGTGATCCGGACGAACGGGGTGGCCCGCCGCAGCTCGACCAGGGGCAGCCCGCGCCGTTGGGCGGCGGCGGCCATCACCCGGGGCACCGCGCTGACGTACCGGCGGCCCAGCTCGACGACCAAACCGGAGACGCCGACGTCCGCCAGGTCGCCGATGAACGCGCGCAGCCCGGCGTCGTCGGCGGGCAGCCCGATGCCGGTGGTCAGCACCAGCTCCCCGCCGCCGAGCAGGGGGGCGATGTCGGGCACCTCGGTCACGTGCACCCAGCGCACCGGGCGGTCGAGGCCGGCCTCCCCGGCGACCAGGCGCGGAGCGCCGTGGCGGACCGGGTCCAGCGCGAGGACCTCACGGACGGTAGGAAACACGGGCGACACGCTACCGTCCGTGACGTCGATTCCGCACGGCCCAGGCTTGCTCAGTCGACGCCGAACTCCATCGCGGCGCGGTCGAGCGCCTCGTCGTCGGCGGAGGAGACGCCCCGGGAGGCGATGGCCTCCGCGCCACCCTGCGGCATCGCACCGATCAGCCCGGTCGAGGCCGCCTGCGCGGCGCCGACCATCCGCTGCGGGGCCGCGCCGCCGACCATGCCGAGGGTGGCGTACTGCTCCAGCTTCGCCCGCGAGTCGGCGATGTCCAGGTTGCGCATGGTGAGCTGGCCGATCCGGTCCGACGGGCCGAACGCCGAGTCCTCGGTGCGCTCCATCGACAGCTTGTCCGGGTGGTAGCTGAACGCCGGACCGGTGGTGTCGAGGATCGAGTAGTCCTCGCCCCGGCGCAGCCGCAGCGTCACCTCGCCGGTGACCGCCGTGCCGACCCAGCGCTGCAACGACTCGCGCAGCATCAGCGCCTGCGGGTCCAGCCAGCGCCCCTCGTACATCAGGCGGCCGAGGCGGCGGCCCTCGTTGTGGTAGTTCGCCAGGGTGTCCTCGTTGTGGATGGCGTTGACCAGCCGCTCGTACGCGGCGTGCAGCAGCGCCATGCCGGGTGCCTCGTAGATGCCCCGGCTCTTGGCCTCGATGATCCGGTTCTCGATCTGGTCCGACATGCCCATGCCGTGCCGGCCGCCGATGGCGTTGGCCTCCAGCACCAAATCGACGGGGCTGCCGAACTCCTTACCGTTGATCGTCACGGGGCGACCCTGGTCGAAGCCGATCGTGACGTCCTCGGTCGGGATCTCCACCGACGGGTCCCAGAACCGGACCCCCATGATCGGGTTGACCGTCTCGATGCCGGTGTCGAGGTGCTCGAGGGTCTTCGCCTCGTGCGTGGCGCCCCAGATGTTGGCGTCGGTGGAGTACGCCTTCTCGGTGCTGTCCCGGTACGGCAGGCCGCGTTCGAGCAGCCACTCCGACATCTCCTTGCGCCCGCCGAGTTCGGTGACGAAGTCGGTGTCCAGCCACGGCTTGTAGATGCGCAGCTGCGGGTTGGCCAGCAGACCGTACCGGTAGAACCGCTCGATGTCGTTGCCCTTGAAGGTCGAGCCGTCGCCCCAGATCTGGACGTCGTCGGAGATCATCGCCCGGACCAGCAGGGTCCCGGTCACGGCCCGGCCCAGCGGGGTGGTGTTGAAGTACGCCCGCCCGCCCGAGCGGATGTGGAAGGCACCGCACGTCAGCGCCGCCAGGCCCTCCTCGACCAGGGCGGCGCGGCAGTCGACCAGCCGGGCGACCTCCGCGCCGTAGCTGAGCGCTCGCCCCGGCACCGAGGCGATGTCGGGCTCGTCGTACTGGCCGATGTCGGCGGTGTAGGCACAGGGAACGGCGCCCTTGTCGCGCATCCACGCGACCGCGACAGAGGTGTCGAGACCGCCGGAGAAGGCGATGCCGACACGTTCACCGATGGGCAGGGAGGTGAGAACCTTGGACACAGGGAAGATTATGCACCAGCCCGCATGGGCATGCAAATGACCGGTCGGCCCGCCGGATCAGTCGGTCGGCTCCGCGCGGAGCTGCCGGAAGAACGCCCGGATGTCGGCGACCAGCAGGTCGGGCGTCTCCATCGCAGCGAAATGCCCGCCTCGGTCGTACTCCGTCCACCGCACGATGTTGTTCGTCCGTTCGGCGATGTGCCGCACCGGAATGAAGTTGTCCCGGGGGAAGGCGGCCAGAGCGGTCGGCGCGGCCGACGGCTCCGGCGGCGACCCCCAGTAGTCCGAGTGCGCCCGCTCGTAGTAGATGCGGGCGGACGAGCCGGCGGTTCCGGTGAGCCAGTAGAGCATCACGTTGGTGAGCAGGTGGTCGCGGTCGACGGCGTCCTCCGGGCGGGTCGACGAGTCCGTCCACTCCTTGAACTTCTCCGCGATCCAGGCCAACTGGCCGACCGGAGAATCCGTCAGGCCGTAGGCGAGCGTCTGCGGTCGGGTGGACTGGATGGCCGCGTAGCCGGTGCTGTCGCGGTCCCACCGTCGGGTGCGCCGCCACGAGGCCAGCGTCCGCTCCCGTTCCGCCGGGCTCAACGTGGCGAGCAGATGGGCGTCCGGCTCCTCCGTCACGGACGAGCCCGGCAGCAGATTCAGGTGTACGCCGACGACGTGGTCGGTCCGCGTCCGGCCGAGTTCGCGGGAGATGGCCGAACCCCAGTCACCACCCTGCACGCCGTAGCGCCGATAGCCGAGACGTCGCATCAGTTCGGCGAATGCGGCGGCCACCCGCCGGAACTCCCAGCCGGTCTCCCGCGTCGGCCCGGAGAACCCGAACCCCGGGATGCTCGGCATGACGAGGTGGAAGGCGTCGCAGGGGTCGCCGCCGTGGGCTCGCGGATCCGTCAGCGGCCCGGCGACCTCAAGGAACTCCACGATCGACCCCGGCCAGCCGTGCGTGACGAGCAGCGCAGTCGCGCCCGGCTCCGGCGACCGGACGTGCGCGAAGTGGATGTCCGCCCCGTCGATCGTGGTGGTGTACTGCGGCCACTCGTTGAGTCTGGCCTCCGCGGCACGCCAGTCGTACTCGTGCCGCCAGTACCGCGCCAGGTCCATCAGGTAGTCCCGCGGGACGCCGTACTCCCAGCCCACCCCGGGCAGCTCGTCGGGCCACCTCGTGCGATCGAGCCGCTCGCGCAGATCGTCGAGATCGCGTTGCGGGACGTCGATCCGGAAGGGTCGGATGCCGGCGTCAGGCGAAGTCGTCACGGCCCAGCTCCCAGAAGGCGACCGCGGCCGCGGCGGCCACGTTCAGCGAGTCGACCCCGCGCCGCATCGGGATGACCACCCGCACGTCGCTGGCGGACTGGGCCGCCGCCGTGAGGCCGGGGCCCTCCGCCCCGAGGAGCAGCGCCGCCCGCTCGCGCTGCGCCGCGGTGAGCCGCTGGATCGGTACGGCGTCCGCAGCCGGCGTCATGGCGAGCACGCTGAAGCCCGCCTCCCGCACCTGGTCCAGGCCCGCGGGCCACCGTTCGAGCTTGGCGTACGGAACCGCGAAGACCTCCCCCATGCTGACCCGCACGCTGCGCCGGTACAGCGGGTCGGCGCAGGTCGGCGACAGGAGCACCGCGTCGATGCCGAGCGCGGCCGCGCCCCTGAAGACCGCGCCGAGGTTCGTGTGGTTGTTGACGTCCTCGAGGACCACCACCCGCCGGGCTGCCGCCAGCACGTCGGCGGCGGCCGGCAGCGGCTTGCGCCGGAACGACGCCAGCACCCCCCGGTGCACGTGGAAGCCGGTCGCCCGGTGCAGCACGTCCTGGGTGGCGGCGTAGACGGGGGCGTCGCCGGTGTCCAGGTCGGCGAGCTGGTCGGCCCGCTTGGCGTCCACCAGGTACGACCGGGCCGGGTAGCCGGCCCGCAGCGCCCGGCGCAGCACCAGCTCGCCCTCGGCGATGAACAGGCCGTGCGGCGGCTCCCAGCGGGTGCGCAGCTCGACGTCGGTGAGCGCGCGGTAGTCGGCGATCCGGTCGTCGTCGGGGTCGGTGATCGGGTGGATGGGCACCCGCCGATTCTGCCGGACGCGCCGCAGCCGCCCCGGGCCGCCCGACGGCGGAGCGACCTGAGGAGTTTTGTCCCGGTAAGAAGGGGAATGGCGGGCCGGAGCGGCGGACCGACGGAAGGACAGTCAGGTGAACGCACGTCCCATGGGCACGCCGGGGCCGGCCCGGACCGACCACCCTGACGGATGGCGCGTCGACCTGGGCCCCCTGCCCCGCGACGCCACCGTCGCGGACCACATCGTGCACCGGCTGGCGGGCTGGGGCGTGCGCCGGTACTTCGGCTATCCCGGCGACGGCATCAACGGCCTGACCTCGGCGCTGCAACGCACCGGGGAGCGGGCGCAGTTCGTCCAGGTCCGGCACGAGGAGACCGCCGGCTTCGCGGCCTCGGCGCACGTCAAGTACGGCGGCGGGCCGCTCGGCTGCGCGCTGGTGACCAGCGGGCCCGGCGCGATCCACCTGCTCAACGGCCTGTACGACGCCAAGCTGGACCACCAGCCGGTGGTCGCCCTGGTCGGCCACACCGCGCTCACCGCCGAGGGCGGCGGCTACTACCAGGAGGTGGACCTGCTCGCCCTCTACAAGGACGTCGCGGCCGCCTTCCTGGCCCAGCTCGACCACCCCAGCCAGGTCCGCCACCTGGTCGACCGGGCCTGCCGCACGGCGCTGGCCCGGCGTACCGTCACCGCGCTGGTGCTGCCGTCCGACATCCAGGACGCGCCGGCCGTGCCGGAGCCACCGCACGCGCACGGCTACTACCGCACCAGCGACGTGCCCAGCAGCGGCCCGACGGTGCCGCCGGAGGCGGACCTGCGCCGGGCCGCCGAGCTGCTGGGCGGGGGCGAGCGGGTCGCCATGCTGGTCGGGCAGGGCGCGCTCGGCGCGGTGGACGAGGTCCGCGCCGTCGCCGACCGGCTCGGCGCGGGGGTGGCGACCGCGCTGCTCGGGTTCGCGGCCGTCGACCACCGGGAGCCGTGGGTGACCGGCGCGATCGGCCTGCTCGGCACCCGGCCCAGCTGGCAGCTGATGAACGAGTGCGACCGGCTGCTGATCGTGGGCAGCAACATGCCGTACTCGGAGTTCTACCCGCCGCAGGGGCGGGCCCGGGCGGTGCAGATCGACCGGGACGGCACGCAGTTGGGGCTGCGGTACCCGACCGAGGTGAACCTGACCGGGGACGCCGGCCCCACCCTGCGGGCCCTGCTGCGCGAGCTCGGCCCCGGCCCGGGACCGACCCGCTGGCGGGCGACGATCGGGAAGGCGACCTCGGCCTGGCGCGAAGCCCAGCGGGACCTGGCCGGACAGGCCGCCGACCCGGTCAACCCGCAGCTGCTCTTCGCCACCCTCAGCGACCGGCTGCCCGACGACGTGATGATCTCGGTCGACTGCGGCACCACGACCGCCTGGTACGCCCGGCACGTCCGGGTCCGCCCCGGCATGCTGGCCAGCCTCTCCGGCACCCTGCTCTCGATGGGCGGCGCGATGCCGTACGCGCTGGCCGCCAAGTTCGCCCACCCGGACCGTCCGCTGGTGGCCCTGATCGGCGACGGCGCGATGCAGATGAACGGGGTCAACGAGCTGATCACGGTGGCCAAGTACTGGCGGAGCTGGTCGGACCCCCGGTTCGTGGTGCTCGTGCTCAACAACCGGGACCTGGCCTTCGTGAGCTGGGAGCAGCGCTCCAGCCAGGGGACGCCGATGTTCCCGGACAGTCAGCAGCTGCCCGACATCGGCTACCACCGGTGGGCGGAGGTGCTGGGCCTGCACGGCGAGCTGGTCGACGCGCCGGAGCAGGTGCCGGGCGTCTGGGAGCGGGCGCTGAGCGCCGACCGGCCCGTGGTCGTCAACGCGTTGGTCGACCCGGCCGAGCTGATGCTGCCGCCGCACTTCACCGCCGAGCAGGCCCACAACACCGCCGCGGCCGTGCTGCGCGGCGACACGGACTGGGCGGGCATCATCCGGCGGGGGCTGCCCACGGCGGTCGCCACCCTTCGGCCGGGGCGCGGCCGGGGCTGACCGGGGCGGTCCGGGCCCCGCCGGTGCCGGGCCCCGCCGGACCCGGCCGACGCGACGGGCACCGGCGGGCGCAGCCCTCGCCGGACCCAGGCCGGCGTCAGCCGGCCCGGTGGTACCGCAGCAGCACCGCCCTGCCGTCGAAGGTCCGCGACTCCGCCAGGCGCAGCCCCATCCGCTCGGTGGCGGCGAAGACCGGCTTGCCGCCGCCCAGCACCACCGGGTGCACGAAGATCTGGTACTCGTCGATCAGGCCGAGGTCGGTCAGCGCGGCGGCGGCGTCGGCGCCGCCGTTGAGCAGCAGGTCACCGCCCGGCTGCTCCTTGAGCGCGGTGACCTCCGTGGCGAGATCGTCGCCGCCGACCACCCGGGCGCCGTGCTCGGCCGCGGTGAGCGTGCGCGAGAGCACCACCTTCGGCGTCCGCCGCCAGATCGGCACGAACGCGAGGTCGTGCGGGTGGTCGGAGATCGACTCCGCCTGCGGCCAGTAGCCGGCCATCATCTCCCAGACCCGGCGGCCGTAGAGGAACGCGCCGGCCCGGCCGCACTGCTCCAGCGAGAACGCGGACAGCTCCGGCCCCATCTCCGGCCAGTCGAACTCGCCGTTCGGCCCCTCGATGAACCCGTCGAGCGACTGGTGCACCCCGTAGACGATCTTCCGCATGGTCCTGCTCCCGTTGGCGACGGACGCCCCTCGTGGGCGTTCTCGCCAGGTGGTCGGAGCGGCGGCGCCGGATCCGACAGGCCCGGACGACCTTTTTCAGGATCTTTTCCGGTCGGGCGCCCCCGCCGGCGGGGTCAGCCGCTCGCGGGCCGGCCGTCAGCGCCTGCGCTCCAGCCAGCGCCGCAGGTCCGACAGGCGCTCATCGTCGGCGGGCGACGGCCGCCGCTCCTCGGACGGGGGGCGGCGCTGCTCGACCGGCGGACGCTCCACGGGGCGGCGCGGGTCGCCGACCAGCTCCCGGCTCGGGGCGGCGAAGGCCTTCTCCGGCTCACCGGCGACGGCGGTGCCGATGACCCGGGCGACCGCGTCGATCACCCTCGCCTGCACCGCCGCGCCCACCGAGTCGGTCGGGTCGTCCGGGTTGGCGGCGATGCCGGCGACCGCCACCTGCGGGGTGAAGCCGACGAAGGTCTCGGTGGCGTTCTTCTCCGAGCTACCGGTCTTGCCGGCCACCGGCCGGCCGTCGAGGATCCGGTTCACCGAGGTGGCCGTGCCCCCGTTGCACTGCCCGGACGCCGACTGCTGGCCCACCGGGCAGCGCGCCGCGTCGGTGGCGGCCCGGGCCACGTCGGCGTCGAGCACCCGGCGGCAGGAGGGGTCGCCCACCGGCACCCGCTGGCCGTCGGCGGCGGTCACCGAGACCACCGGCAGCGGTGCGCAGTACGTGCCCTCGGCGGCCACGGTGGCGTACGCGTTGGCCAGGTCGAGCGGGGTGGTGGCGGTCACGCCCAGGGTGAACGAGCCCCAGTCGGCGGCGTCGTTCTCGGCGAAGGTGGCGTCGGCGTCGGCCCGGAAGGTGATGCCGAGGCGCTTGGCCATCTCGACCACCTTCTCCTGCCCGACCTGTTCGGCCAGCCAGACGAAGTAGGTGTTCACCGAGCGGCCGAAGCCGTCCCACATCATCCGGTAGCCGTCCATCCACTCCGGGTTGGCGTTGGCCGGGCACCACCGGCCGTCGCAGCTGCCCTCGCCCTCGGCCGCGTACCGGGTGGGCAGCCGGCTGGGCGCGTCGAAGCCGGTGGAGAGCGGCTTGCCGGCCTCCAGCGCGGCGAGCATGGTGAAGAGCTTGAACGTCGAGCCGGCCTGGTAGCCGTCCACGCTGTCGCCGCCGGAGATGAGCGGGTTGACGGTGTTGGGGCGGTTGGCCTGCCCGTCCGGGTTGGCGTCGAGGCTGTAGTGCCGGTTGACCGCCATCGCCAGCACCCGACCGGTGCCCGGCTCGACGGCGGCGATCGGCAGGGCGCGCTTGTCGTCGTAGGAGTAGACGCCAATGGCCTGCTTCTGCGCGGTGGCCTGGATCCGCGGGTCGAGCGAGGTCACCACGGTGTAGCCGCCGCGGCGCAGCGCCTGCTCGCGCTCCTCGACGCTGGCCCCGAACTCGGGCTGCGCGAGCCACCACTGCCGCAGGTAGTCGCAGAAGAAGCCCCAGTCGTCGTGCCCCTGCGCGACGGCGGTGCACCCGTTGGGCTGGGCGGTGGGGCGCAGCGTCAGCTTCTCGGCCCTGGCCCGCGCGGCCTCCTCGGCGCTGATCGCGCCGGTGGAGACCATCGAGTCGAGCACGTAGCCGCGGCGGGTCAGCGCGGCGTCCGCGTTGCCGTCGATCGGGCTGTACGCCTCCGGCGACTGCACCAGGCCGGCGAGCAGGGACGCCTCGCCGAGGGTCAGCTCCGCCGGGGACTTGGCGAAGTAGCGCTGGCTGGCCGCCGCGATGCCGTACGCGCCGGAGCCGAAGTACGCGATGTTCAGGTACCGGTTGAGGATCTCGTCCTTGCTCAGGCGCTGCTCCAGCGCCGTGGCGTACCGGATCTCCTGGATCTTGCGCCCGACGGTCTGCTCGGTGGCGGCGGCGCGCTCCTCGGCGGTGCGGCCGGGATCGGTCTTGAGCACGTTGCGGACGTACTGCATGGTCAGCGTGGAGCCGCCCTGCTGACCGCCGCCGGAGACGTTCGACACCACGGCCCGCAGCAACCCGCGCAGGTCGGCGCCGCCGTGGTCGTAGAAGCGCCGGTCCTCGGCCGCCACGATCGCCTGCCGCATCACCGGGGCGATCTCGTCCAGCGGCACGTCGGTGCGGTTGACGTCGTAGAACGTGGTGATCAGCGTCTTGCCGTCGTTGGCGTAGAGGTAGGAGCGTTGCGGCGTGACCGGGGTGCGCAGCGCCTCGGGCAGCGCGGCGTACGACCCGACCGCGGCCTTGGCGGCGAACCCGAGCAGCAGGTTTCCCGGCAGCGCGGCGACCGCCAGGACGAGGCCGGCGAGCACGCCGGCGAGCAGCACGGTGAACAGCCGCGACAGCGGCGGGCGGGGTGGGGCCATGGTCCCCAGGGTTGCCACGCGGCGGGCCGATCGACCACCCCCGCAGCCCGGTTGTCAGCAATTTCACCGCCCGTGACCAGCGACTTCCCATCCCACC
>NZ_JBPQTK010000011.1:0-83737 GCF_051386315.1 Micromonospora sp. URMC 107 | reverse complement strand
CCGGCGGCGCGGAGTAGGGCGCCGGCGGAGTCGACACCGGCGGGCCCGCGTAGGGCACGGGCGGCGCGGAGACCGGCGGGACGGAGTACGGCCGGGCCTCGGGGCTGCTGGGCAGCTGCCGCGGGACGGCCTGCTGCTGGCCCGTGGCGTCCTGGTCGTCGGAGCGCCGCTGCGGCAGCGGGTCGATCGGCTGGCCGTTCGAGGTACGCGGCCGGAAGGCCTCGCCGCCGTTGAAGCCGCTGGCGCCGGTCAGGTCGGACCAGGCCGGCATGGACCGTGCCGTGCCGGCCGATGCCGGCGTGCCGGCCCCGTTGCGCGGCGCCGGGTCGAACGGTCGGCCGCCCAGGGTGACCTGGTTGCCGGACTCGCCGGAGCGCTGCGTGGGCATCGGGTTGGTCGGGCCGTTGCCGAGCGCCGGCAGCGCGCCGAAGGCCGGGGCCGGACCGAGCGGCTGCGGGCCGGGCGGCGGCAGCCCGGGCGACTGCGGGCGGCCGGAGAGCGCCCGGGGCACGAGCACCGACGTCGGCATGACCACCTCGGCGACGGTCCCCCGGTCGGTGCCCGGACGCAGCTCGACCTTGACGCCGTGCCGGGACGCCAGGCGGGCGACCACGACCAGGCCCATCATCCGCGAGACGGCCACGTCCACCTGCGGCGGCCTGGCGAGCCGCTCGTTGAGGTCGTGGAGCTGGTCAGGGCTGATCCCGATGCCCCGGTCCTCCACGTAGAGCGACGCGCGGTCGCCGACGCGCCGGGCCTCCACCATGACGTGCGAGTCCGGTGGTGAGAAGGCGGTGGCGTTGTCGAACAGCTCGGCGACGAGGTGGACCATGTCGTTGACGGCGTGCGCCGCGACCTCGATGTCCCGGTCGATCACCCCGAACTCGATCCGGGTGTAGTGCTCGACCTCGGACTGGGCCGCCCGGAGCACGTCGATCAGCGCGGCCGGCTCCCGCTGCACGCGGGTGGAGTCGGCGCCGGCGAGCACCAGCAGGTTCTCGTCGTTGCGGCGCATCCGGGTGGCCAGGTGGTCGAGCTGGAACAGCTCGGCCAGCCGGTCCGGGTCCTCCTCGCCGCGCTCCAACCGGTCGAGGTGACCGATCAGGCGGTCGACGAGGATCTGCGACCGGCGGGCCAGGTTGACGAACATCGTGGCGACGGACGCGCGCAGCGCGGCCTGCTCGGCGGCGGTGCGGACGGCCTCCAGGTGGACCGCGTTGAACGCCTCGGTCACCTGGCCGAACTCGTCCTTGCTGCGCACCGGCAACGGCTCGGCGATCTGGTTGGCGAGCTGCACCGGGGAGAGCTGACCGGTCACCTTGGGGTCGCGCAGCCGGGCGACGGCCTGGGGCAGGCCGAACTGGGCGATGGAGAGGGCGCCCTGACGCAGCTCGCGCAGGGAGCGGGCCATCGAGCGGGCGACCAGGTAGGCGAAGAGGACCGCCAGGAGCAGCATGCTGAGCAGCAGGCCGGTCTCCAGGAACACCTGGCGCTGCACGCCGGAGCGCAGGTCCTCGGCGCCCGCGACGACCTCGCGATCGATCTTCGCCTCGACCGTGCGGATCAGCTTGGCGTTGGCCACCATCGCCGCGTCCCACTCGTCCGCGTCGAACGGGGCGCCGGCGAGGCTGTCGGCGTTGGTGATGCCGTTGAGCCAGCTGTTGTAGGTGTTCGCCTCGCGCAGGTCGGGGCCGGCCACCACCTGGGCGTAGTACTCCTGCTCCGGCTGGCTGGCCACCACCTGGAAGCTCTGCAGCCACTGGCTGGAGCCGGTGCTGGTGGCGATGTACTCGTTGCGCAGGTTCGGGGTGAGCCGCTGCTGGATGAACGCCCGGTGCACCACGTCGCGGCGACGGGACAGGAACTCCTTGTTGCGGGCGGTGGCCGTCGACGCGCGCATCTTGTCGCTGAGCTCGTTGTCGCCGGCGAGCTGGGTGGCCGAGTCGCGGATGCTGATCAGGTCGTCGATCAGGCCGTCGTACGCCTGCATGGCCGGGACGAGCCCGAGCTTGCCGTTGAAGACCTGGCTGCGGGTGCCGGGCAGGTCGATCAGCGTCTGGTCGATCTCACCCAGCAGGCTGTCGAGGTTCGCCGGGAGGTCCTCGACCTCGGCCCGCTGCTGGGAGTACGGCCCCTTGGCCTTGTCGACGCGGGCATTGGCCTGCTCGTACGCCTGCTTGTAGCGGGCGTTGTCCTGACCGCGTGGCACGCCCAGCAGGCGCAGCGCGTTGGTCCGCTCGTCCTGGAGGGTGTCGACCAGGTCGCCCGAGTAGCCGACGAGGTTGGCCAGGTCGCCGGCCCGGTTCGCGCTGTTGAGGGTCTCCAGGTGGTCGACCAGACCGCTGGTGCCCACGACCACCGTGGCGATGGTCGGCACGATCATGATGAGACCGAGCTTGGACCAGATCGGCATGTCGCGGAGCCGACCGCTCGGCCGGCGCAGGCGCGACAGGAAGGAACCCGCCGCCTTTGGCCGTTTGCTCACGTCACCGCCCTCGCGATTCCTGGACTGCGTTGCCCCTGGACAACGCCCAGCGGCCGACCGCGCGGGCCGGACCATCCGAGATTCCATCACGCTACCCCTGAAAGAGAAAGCCCAGGTTGGCCGCAGCCGGGGGTGTGATGAGATGTTGATGCAATTTGATAGCAATCCGTCTGGCCGGAGTCACTGAAGGTAATGAAGCACCCCCATCGCGTTGTCCTGCTCGCCGGCCCTTCCGGTTCGGGAAAGTCGTACATAGCGCAGCGAACCGGCCTTCCGGTGCTCTGCCTGGACGACTTCTACAAGGACGGTGACGACCCCACGTTGCCGCGACGGAACGGCGCCGTGGACTGGGAGTCGCCCCGCTCCTGGGACGCCGCGGCGGCCGTGGAGACGATCGCCCGCCTGGCCAGCGAGGGCAGGGCCGAAGTGCCGGTCTATGCGATCGATGCGGACCGTCGGGTGTCCACCCGGCCATTCGAGGTCGCCGGTTCGCCACTTTTCGTTGCCGAAGGGATCTTCGCGGCCGAGATCGTCGAGGAGTGCCGTCGACGGGGGGTCCTCGCCGGGGCGTACGCCCTGCGGCGGCCCCGGGGGGCGACCTTCGTCCGCCGGCTGGCCCGCGACCTCGCCGAGCAGCGCAAGGCGCCCCGGGTGCTGGTGCGCCGCGGCCTGGCGCTGCTGCGCGCCGAGCCGGCGGTGCTGCGGCGGCAGACCGGCCTGGGCGCCGAGGCGGCCCGGGCGGGCGAGGTGCTGCGCGCGGTGGCCGGCCTGCTCGCCGGCCACCCGCACCGCTCCTGACCGCCGCCGCCGTCCCGGTCAGCCCAGCAGCTTGCCGTACGCGGGCTTGATCACCTCGTCGATGATCTTCAGCCGCTCGTCGAACGGGATGAAGGCGCTCTTCATGGCGTTGATGGTGAACCACTGGAGCTCCTTCCAGCCGTAGCCGAAGGCGTCCACCAGCAGGGCCATCTCCCGGGACATCGAGGTGCCGCTCATCAACCGGTTGTCGGTGTTCACCGTCACCCGGAACCGCAGGTCCCGCAGCAGCCCGATCGGGTGCTCGGCGATCGAGGGGGCGGCGCCGGTCTGCACGTTCGAGGACGGGCAGAGCTCCAGCGGGATCCGCTTGTCCCGCACGTACGCGGCCAGCCGGCCGAGCACCGGCTCCGGGCCGGCCGCGATGTCGTCCACGATCCGCACCCCGTGGCCGAGCCGGTCCGCCCCGCACCACTGGATGGCCTGCCAGATCGACGGCAGGCCAAACGCCTCGCCGGCGTGGATGGTGAAGTGGAAGTTCTCCCGCTGGAGGTACTCGAAGGCGTCCAGGTGCCGGGTGGGCGGGAAGCCCGCCTCGGCGCCGGCGATGTCGAAGCCGACCACCCCGGAGTCCCGGTGCCGGACGGCCAGCTCCGCGATCTCCTGCGACCGGGCGGCGTGCCGCATCGCGGTGAGCAGGGTGCCGACCCGGATCTGCCGACCCGCCTCGGCGGCCAGCGCGCTGCCCTCGACGAAGCCGGCCAGCACCGCCTCGACCACGTCGTCCAGGCTCAGGTCCCGCTCCAGGTGCTGCTCGGGGGCGAACCGCACCTCGGCGTAGACCACCCCGTCGGCGGCCAGGTCCTGGGCGCACTCCCGGGCCACCCGCCGCAGGGACGAGGCGGTCTGCATGACGGCGACGGTGTGCGCGAACGTCTCCAGGTAGCGCTCCAGGGAGCCGGAGTCGGCCGCCTCGACGAACCACCGGCCGAGCGCCTCGGGATCGGTGGTGGGCAGCTCGTGCCCCACCTCGGCGGCCAGCTCGACGATCGTCGCCGGCCGCAGGCCGCCGTCGAGGTGATCGTGCAGCAGTGCCTTCGGGACCTTGACGATGTCCTCGTAACGGATTGTCGCGACCATGCCCAGACCCTAGTCGGCCGCGCCGGGCCGGCCGACGGGACCGGCGCGGATCCACGGTCGGCGCGCCGCCGGCACCGGCACCGGCCGGCACCGGCGTACGGCCGGCCGCCCCGCGCAGCCGGGCCGCAACGGCCGGGAGACCGGCCTGGTGCCGGTCAGGGCCGCCAGCCGTACAGCCGCTCGACGGCGAGCCGGAGCACCAGCCGGCCGTCGGCGACCATGGCCGCCCGGTAGTCCGCCCAGTCGGGGTGCTCGCCGCGGATCCGCCGGTAGACCTCGACCAGTTCCTCCACGCATGCGTCGTCGGGCGCCGCCGCCGGCGGGGTGAACGTGACCACGCCCTCCGCGACCGCGTAGGCCCCGCCGTCGGCCGTGGTGACGTGGAGGCTGGCCCGCGGGTCGCGGCGCAGGTTGCGCACCTTGGCCCGGTCGGCGGTGGTGGAGCAGCGGATCAGGCCGGGCTCGGCGAGGAAGTCGAGGTTGGACAGCTGGGGCCGGCCGTCGCGCCGCAGGGTGACCAGCACGCCCCGGCTGCGCTCCTCGAACAGCTCCCACAGCCGGGCGGTCACGCCGGCACCCGCAGCGGGGCGAGGGCGGCGGCCAGCAGGGCGACCTCGTCGAGCAGCACCGCGGCGGCGGCGTCACGCGCCGATCTAGTTGACATGTCACACACCATAGGAGCGAGTTGATGACATGTCAACCAGATCGCTAGAGTGGCGGCATGGGAGAGACACGCTGGCTCGACGAGCGGGAGCAGAGCGCCTGGCGGGGCTACCGGCGGATGCGCCGCCTGCTCGACCTGGAGTTGGCCCGCGAGCTGATGCGCGACGCCGGTCTCTCCGAACCCGACTACGACGTCCTCTCCGACCTCTCCGAGACGCCCGACCAGCGGCTGCGGCTCAGCGAGCTGGCCGACCGGATGCTCTGGTCGCGCAGCCGGCTCTCCCACCACCTGACCCGCATGCAGCAGCGTGGGCTGGTCACCCGCGAGGAGTGCGCGACGGACGGGCGGGGCGCGGTCGTCGTCCTCACCGCCGAGGGCCGGCGCGCCATCGAGGCCGCCGCCCCCGGCCACGTCGCGGCCGTCCGCCGGCACCTCATCGACCTGCTGACCCCCGACGAGGTCGCCGCGCTGGAGGCGCTCACCCACCGGGTGGTCGACCACCTCGCCCGACCCGGAGAATGAGCCGGTGGACCCCGAGCGCGACTGCGACGACGACCACCGCCGGGCACCCGCGGTGCCGACCCACCTGGACGCCTGACGTGGACCCCCGCGTCGTCGACCGGCTCCGCTGCCCGGTCTGCGCCCAGCCGCTGGCCGAGGTCGCCGCCGGCGCCGCCCGCGCGCTGCGCTGCCCGCGCCGGCACAGCTTCGACGTGGCCCGCCAGGGTTACGTCAACCTGCTCGCCGGCCGCGCCCCGCACGTCGGGGACACCGCCGAGATGGTGGCCGCCCGCGCCGACTTCCTCTCCGCCGGCCACTACGACCTCATCTCGACCGCCCTCGCCGCCGCCGCGACACAGGCCGTGGAGCACCTGGCCGGGGCGCGCCCCGACGGGACGTACCCCCTGGTGGTGGATGCCGGGGCGGGGACGGGCCGGCACCTCGCGGCGGTGCTGGCGGCGCTGCCGGACGCCGCGGGTCTCGCCCTGGACGTGTCGAAGCCGGCGCTGCGCCGGGCCGCCCGGGCGCACCCGCGCGCGGCGGCGGCGCTCGCCGACACCTGGCAACGGCTGCCCCTGGCCGACGCCGGCACGGCCGTGCTGCTGAACGTCTTCGCGCCCCGCAACGGCGCGGAGTTCCACCGGGTCCTCGACCCGGCCGGGTCCCTGCTGGTGGTGACGCCGGCCGCCGACCACCTCACCGAGCTGGTCGGCGCCCTCGGCCTGCTGCGGGTGGACCCGGCCAAGGCGGACCGGGTCGCCGAGAGCCTGGGCGGGCACTTCGCCCCGGCGGCGTCCACCGTGCACCGGCGGGAGCTGGCGCTGACCGGCCCGGAGGTCGCGACGCTGGTCGGGATGGGCCCCAGCGCCTGGCACGCCGACCCGGCCGGGCTCGCCGCCCGGGTGGCCGCCCTCCCCGAGCCGGTCCGGGTCACCGTCGCGGTGCGGCTGACCGTCTGGCGCCCGGCACCACGCTGACCGCCCCGGTCAGGTGGAGAGGTCCACCTCTTCCCAGCCGGGGGGCTCGTCGTGGTACGGCCCGCGCAGCATCACCGCCCACTCCAGGGCCCAGCGGCGCTGGCCGATCGCGTTCGCGTCCACCAGCCCGGGCGGCGTCCGGCCGGCCCGCTCCGTCTCCAGGTACGCCCAGTCCAGGCAGTAGTGCAGGTCCAGCAGGGCCGCCGCGTCGGCGGGGTGCTGCGGGGCGGTGAGGATCCGGGCCCGCCACTGGCCGAAGGTCTCCCCGTCGGGGATGTGCGGCATCCGCTCCACCAGCCGCTCGTCGACCGGCAGGGTCGGGTCGAGCTGCTTGGTCAGCCCGAGCACCCAGGCCAGCGCGAAGAGCGCGTCGTGGTGCAGCACGAACGACCGGTGGTCGCCCTTGCCGCCGGTCACGAACTGGAACTCCGGCGGCGTGACCATGTCGACCAGGTGCGAGGCGAGCAGCCAGCTCATCGCCGCCTGCGGCGGCATCCCGAAGCAGCGGGCCAGGATCAGGTGCAGCACCGCGATGCGGGCCTCGATCTCCACCGTGGGGCGGAGCTCGATCTGGTCGCCCGGCTCCCACACGAGCGGGAACTGGGCGGGCGGCAGCGGGAGACGCAGCCGGGACAACTCGTCCAGGCTCGCCTCACGCACCTCCCGTGGATCGGGGGCAGGTACGGTCACGGCGGAAAATCCTGTCTGCTCGCGACGACTCGGCGCCGGTTGTCCCCCCTTGGCCTGGGAGGATAGCGGTCCGAGCGGGACGGCACCATGCCGCCCCGGCGGCCGCCGCGCTCAGCCGATCCGCTCGATGACCAGCGGCGTCGTGGCGGGCGCGACCGGCGAGATCCGCACCGCCCGCGCGGCGTCGTCGCGCGCCGCCGGGATCCGGGCGGCGTCCTGGGCGCGCAGCTCGTAGAGCGGGTCGCCCGCCCGCACCGCCTCGCCCGGGCGCCGGTGCAGCACGATCCCCGCCGGCACGCTGACCGGGTCCTCCTTGCGGGCCCGCCCGGCGCCGAGCCGCCAGGCGGCCACCCCCATGGCGTACGCGTCGATCGCCGCGACGTGGCCGTCCGCCTCCGCGCGGACCACCTCGACCTCGTTCGCGGTCGGCATCGGGGCGTCCGGGTCCCCGCCCTGGGCGCGAATCATCGCCCGCCAGGAGTCCATCGCCCGGCCGTCGCGCAGGGCGGCCTCCGGGTCGGCGTCCGGCAGCCCGGCCGCGTCGAGCATCTCGCGGGCCAGCGCCAGGGTCAGCTCGACCACGTCGGCGGGGCCGCCCCCGGCAAGCACCTCGACCGACTCGGTCACCTCGACGGCGTTGCCGATGGCCAGGCCGAGCGGGGTGGACATGTCGGTGAGCAGGGCGACCGTCCGCACGCCGTGCGCGCCGCCCAGCTCGACCATCGTCCGGGCCAGCTCGCGGGCCTGCTTGACGGACTTCATGAACGCGCCGGAGCCGACCTTCACGTCGAGCACCAGCGCGCCGGTGCCCTCCGCGATCTTCTTGCTCATGATCGAGCTGGCGATCAGCGGGATGGCCTCGACCGTCCCGGTCACGTCGCGCAGCGCGTACAGCTTGCGGTCCGCGGGGGCTAGCCCCGCGCCGGCCGCGCAGATCACCGCGCCGACGTCCCGGAGCTGGGCGGTGAACTCGTCGTTGCTCAGGGCCGCCCGCCAGCCCGGGATCGACTCCAGCTTGTCCAGCGTGCCGCCGGTGTGGCCGAGGCCCCGGCCGCTGAGCTGCGGCACGGCGGCGCCGCAGGCGGCGACCAGCGGGGTGAGCGGCAGGGTGATCTTGTCGCCGACGCCGCCGGTGGAGTGCTTGTCGACGGTCGGCCGGTCCACCGCGGAGAGGTCGAGCCGCTCCCCGCTGGCGATCATCGCGGCCGTCCAGCGGGCGATCTCCGCCGGCGTCATGCCGCGCAGCAGGATCGCCATGGCCAGCGCCGACATCTGCTCGTCGGCCACCAGCCCCCGGGTGTACGCGTCCACCACCCAGTCGATCTGCGCGTCGGAGAGCACACCCCCGTCCCGCTTCACCCGGATGACATCAACCGCCGCAAAACCACTCATCACAAAAGATCTCTCTCGTCGTTATGGCGATACCCGCACGCGGGCCGCGACCACCGAGGGATCGGGCCGACCGTGCCCGGCGGAGGGATCAAGCCTGACCGCCCGGAGCCGGGCACGGTCGGCCCGATCCGCTCTAAGCTCAACCACCCCAGCGGGCAGGGATCTCCATCGGCGGCTCACCCTCGCCGGCCCAGAAGATGCCGCCGGACGCGTCCACGACCACCACCCGGGGCGTACGGGCGAGGCCCCAGGCGATCGCCTCCGCCGCGTCGTCCCAGCTCGGGCCCTCCTCCAGCACGCCGGTCTCGGCGCCCTCGCTGTCGCCCGCCGACCGCTCCCAGTAGGCCGTCCAGACCTGCTGTCCGGCGGAGAGGTCGGGGTGCACGAAGACCGTGCCGCGCCCGCGCCAGGCGGCCAGCCGCTCCGGCACCACGGGCACCGGGGCCTCCCCGGTCACGGCCTCCAGGTCGGTCACGTCGAAGGCGTGCGGCAGCAGCTCGGCCATCCGCAGCGGCCCGCCCTTCGCCTCGATCAGGCACTCCGGCCCGCCCTGCTCCCAGAGCAGCTGGCGGCACCGGCCGCACGGCATAAGCGGTTCGCCGGTGGCGTCGACGCAGGACAGGGCCACGATCCGGCCGCCGCCGGTGGCGTGCAGCGAGGAGACCACCCCGCACTCGGCGCAGAGCACCACGCCGTACGCGGCGTTCTCCACGTTGCAGCCGACCACGACCCGGCCGTCGTCGACCAGGGCGGCGGCCCCGACCGGGAACTTCGAGTACGGCACGTACGCGTGCCGCATCACCTCGGTGGCGGCGGCCCGCAGCCGCTCCCAGTCGATCTCCATGTGGTACTCCCCCGTCAGCCCTTGATGTACGGCTTGCCGTCGGCGGCCGGCGCCCGGACCCGGCCGACCAGCCCGGCCACCGCCAGGATCGTCGCCAGGTAGGGCAGCATGGCCAGGAACTGGCTCGGGATCACGCTGTTGATGGCGCCCAGGTAGGTGGCGAGCTGGTCGGCGAAGCCGAAGAAGAGCGCCGCGAGCAGCGCCCCCGTCGGGCTCCACCGGCCGAAGATCAGCGCGGCCAGGGCGATGAAGCCCTTGCCGCCGATCATGTTCTTGGTGAACGAGTAGAGCGCCAGCGTGTAGGACGCGCCGCCGATGCCGGCGACCACCCCGGCGAGCAGCACGTTGCGGTAGCGCAGCCCGAGCACCCTGACGCCCAGCGTGTCGGCGGCGGTCGGGTGCTCGCCGACCGAGCGGGTACGCAGGCCCCACCGGGTGCGGAACAGCGCGATGTGGATGACCAGCACCAGCAGCAGGCCGAGGTAGAGGAAGATGTTGCCCCGGAACAGCGCCGGGCCGAGCAACGGGATGTCCGACAGCAGCGGGATCTCCCAGTTGCTGAACCGGGGGGCGCTGTTGTACTTCTGCGCGTTGGTCTGCATCAGCCGCTCGTAGAGGAAGCCGGTGACGCCGACGGCCAGCAGGTTGAGCACGATGCCCATGACGACCTGGTCGACCAGGTAGCGGATCGAGAAGACGGCCAGCAGCAGCGAGATGAACGCGCCGCCGACGGCCGCCGCGACCAGGCCCACCCAGACGTTGCCGGAGAGGCTGCCGAAGAGCGCGCCGCTGAAGGCGCCCATCAGCAGCTGCCCCTCGATGGCCACGTTGACCACGCCGGAGCGCTCGCAGAGCACGCCGGCCAGCGCGCCGAAGACCAGCGGCAGGGCCAGGATGAACGTGCCCCGGAGGATGTTGACCAGCGGCATGAAGTTCTGCCCGGCCGGCGCGTCGGAGACCTGCCAGCAGAGGAACGACAGCACGAAGCCGACCAGCCCGACGCCGAGCACGAGGGTGAACCAGCGCTTCGGCAGCCCGGCGAGCATCGCGACGCCGGCGGCGACCGCGACGAGGCCGAAGAGGATCGCGCCGACCGTGCCGTGGATCTCTAGCGCGGCGCCGGCGGCGTCCTCGCTCAGGGTGAAGCGGGCCTGCTCGCCGGTGGCGAGCGCCCCGAACAGCACCGTCGCCAGCAGGCCGAGGGCGAGCAGCACGGCGCCGACCTTGCGGGTACGGGTCCAGAAGCCCTGGTCGACTCCGGCGACCGCGACGTCTTCGACAGCCATGGTGGACATGAGTTACCAGCCCTTCGCCAGGCTCGTCTGCAACCGGGCGGCGCGGGCGGCCCGGAGCTGGAAGATCGCCTTCACCAGGGCCGGCGCGGCGATGAAGATGACGATCAGCGCCTGGAGCACGGTGACCAGCTCCAGTGAGATCCCCGAGTAGGACTGCATCCGGTTGCCGCCGGCCTGGAGCGCGCCGAAGAGCAGCGCGGCCAGCGCGACGCCCCACGGCTTCACCCGACCGAGCAGCGCCACCAGGATGCCGTCGAAGCCGATCTGCGCGACCACCAGCGGGGTCAGCGCGCTCGCGGTGGAGCCGAGCACCATGTTGGAGCCGCCGAGGCCGGCCAGGATCCCGGCGAAGACCATGATCAGGACGTACGTCCGGGTGACGCTGATGCCGGCGGTCCGCGCGGCGTCCGGGTTGGCGCCGACGGCGCGCAGCTCGAAGCCGAGCGTGGACCGGTTCAGCAGCCACCAGACCGCCCAGGTGGCCAGCACCGCCAGGATGATGCCGGCGTGCACCCGCAGCCCGTCGCCGAGCAGCCGGGGCAGCTGGGCCGAGCCGTCGACCGGCCGGCTGATCGCGTCCGTGCGGTTCGGGTCCTGGACGCCGTTCTGCACGATGATCCAGGTCAGGAAGTACGTGGCGATGTAGTTGAGCATGATCGTGTTGATCACCTCGTGGGCGCCGGTACGCGCCTTGAGGATGCCCGGGACGAAGCCCCAGATCGCCCCGCCCAGCGCGCCGGCGAGCACCGCGACGAGCAGGTGCAGGCCGGGCGGCAGCGGCAGCAGGAAGCCGGCCAGCGCGGCCAGGATCACGCCCATGACGGCCTGGCCCTGGGCACCGATGTTGAACAGGCCGCCCCGGAACGCCAGCGCCACCGACAGGCCGGTGAAGACCAGCGGCGCGGTGTAGGTGAGCGTCTCCGAGATCGGGCTCATCACCGCCTGGAAGCCCACCGCCTCCGGGTCGAAGACCGCGCCCTTGAACAGGTTCCCGTACGCCTCGCTGACCAGCGTCCAGCTCGCGTTGAGCGCGTCGGTCGGGCGGGCGGTGATGTAGCTGTAGGTGGCCAGCACCTCGGGGTCGGACACGATCATCAGGACCGCGCCGACGAGCATCGCCAGCACCAGCGACAGCAGGGTCACCGTGAAGGTGTTCGCCGCCCAGAGGTTGTCCAGGAACAGCCGGCCCAGCGAGGGCTTCGCCTCCGGGGCCGGGCCCTTCGGGGAGGTGGCGGTCCCGGCCCGCTCGGTGTTGCCGAGCGCGGTCTGCGCCGCCTGCGCCTCGGTGGCCGGCTCCTTGTCCGGGGAGCCCGACGGGGGGTTGGGATTGGTCATGCCTCGTCCTCGTTGCCAGGGCCCTCGGCGGCGGGGGCCGCCGCGGCGCCGTCGGCCGGGGTCGTGCCGGTCGTGGCGGCGGACGCCGCGTCGGGGGTGATGCCGGCCATCAGCAGGCCGATCTCCTCGCGGGGGGTGTCCGGGCCGACGATGCCGATGACCCGGCCGCGGTACATCACCGCGATCCGGTCGGCCAGGCCGATCACCTCGTCGAGCTCGCTGGAGACCACCATGACGGCGGTGCCGACGTCCCGTTCCCGGATGACCTGGCTGTGGATGAACTCGATCGACCCGACGTCGACGCCGCGGGTCGGCTGGGCGGCGATGAAGAGCTTCAGCGGCCGGGACAGCTCCCGGGCCACGATGACCTTCTGCTGGTTGCCGCCGGAGAGGGTGCCCACGGGCGCGTCGGCCGAGGAGGTACGCACGTCGAACTGCGCGATCCGCTCCTTCGCCGACTTCGCGATGGCGTCCGGCTTCAGCGCCAGGCCCTTGCCGAAGGGCGGCCGGTCGTAGATGTCGAGCACCAGGTTCTCAGCGACCGAGAACTCCTTGACCAGGCCGTCGACGCTGCGGTCCTCGGGCACGTAGCCGACGCCGGCGCGGAGCACCTTCTTGGTCGACCAGCCGTTGACCTGCTGCCCGTCGAGCGTGACCGTGCCGGCGAGCGTGGGGCGCAGCCCCATGATCGCCTCGATCAGCTCGGTCTGGCCGTTGCCCTGCACGCCCGCGACGCCGAGCACCTCGCCCGCGTGCACGGTCAGGTCGATCCCGTCGACCGCGCGGATCTGCCGGTCGTCGTCGACGACCAGGCCGGCGACCTCCAGGACCGGCTTGCCTGGGGTGGCGGGCTCCTTCTCCACGGTGAGCCGCACGCTGCGGCCGACCATGAGCGCGGCCAGCTCGTCCCGGCTCGCCTCGGGGGAGGCGGTGCCGACGGTCCTGCCGCGCCGGATCACGGTGATCCGGTCGGCGATGGCCTTGACCTCGCCCAGCTTGTGGGTGATGAAGACGATCGACTTGCCGGCGGCCTTGAGCGACCGCATCACGGCGAGCAGTTCCTCGGTCTCCTGCGGGGTGAGCACGGCCGTCGGCTCGTCGAGGATGAGCAGGTCGACGTCGCGGGTGAGCGCCTTGACGATCTCCACCCGCTGCTGGATGCCGACCGGGAGGTCCTCGATCACCGCGTCCGGGTCGACCCGCAGGTTGTACCGCTCGGAGACCTCGGCGACCTCGCGCCGGGCCCGCCGCCGGTCCAGGAAGCCGGCGATGCCGCCCCGGACCTGCTCGGCGCCGAGCATGATGTTCTCGGTCACGGTGAAGACGGGCACCAGCATGAAGTGCTGGTGCACCATGCCGATGCCGGCCGCGATCGCGTCGGAGGGCCCCCGCAGCTTCAGCGGCGCTCCGTCGACCAGGATCTCGCCCTCGTCGGGCTGGTAGAGCCCGTAGAGCACGTTCATCAGGGTCGACTTGCCCGCGCCGTTCTCGCCGAGCAGGGCGTGGATCTCTCCAGGCTCCACCGTCAGGTCGATGTGGTCGTTGGCGACCAGGTCACCGAACCGTTTGGTGATGCCGCGCAGTTCGAGTCTCAGCGCAACCTCCTGGAGTGCGAAGCGATGGTGCAGCGTAGCTGCCGATGTACCGCTCGCGGCGCGGGGCCGTCGTCGGGTGGAGCGGATCGGCCGCCCCGGCGCCGTGGGGGATCCCCGCGACGCCGGGGCGGCCGGATCGTCGTGCTGTACCGCTCGCCGGCCTACCCGGGTGATCGTCTCACCGCGGGCGGCCGGCGGAGCCTCACTTCGGCTGGGCCGCGGAGGTGACGGTGACGGTGCCGGCGGCGATGTCCGCCTTCAGCTTGTCGATCTCGGCCTTCAGCTCGGCCGGGACCTTGCTGTCGAACTCGTGGTACGGGGCGAGCCCGACGCCGTTGTTGGACAGGTTGCCGAGGTAGCCCGGGGTGGCCGACAGCTTTTCGCCGTTGGCGGCCTTGACGACGGCCTCCTTGACGGCGTCCGGGATGTTCTTCTCGACGGTGGTGATGATCGCCGCGCAGTCCTGGGTGCTCTCGCAGCCGTCGACGTCCACCCAGATGGTGTTGTACTTGCCGCCCGACGCCTTGGCCGCGCCGGTGGTGCCGAGGCCGGCGCCGCCGGCGACCGGCATGATGATGTCGGCGCCCTGGGCGACCAGCGTGTCGCTGACCTTCTTGCCCTCGTCCTGCTTGACGAAGTCGTTGGTGAAGGAGCCCTTCTGGGCGGCCTTGTCCCAGCCGACGACCTTGACGGTCTTGCTCTTCGTCTTGTTGTAGTGCGCGACGCCGTCGGCGTAGCCGTCCATGAAGATGGTGACCGGCGGGATCGGCAGGCCGCCGTAGGTGCCCACCGTGCCGCTCTTGGTCATGCCGGCGGCCAGGTAACCGGCGAGGAAGCCGGCCTGGGCGGTGTCGAACTGCATCGGGTAGACGTTGGTCTCCGCGACCTTCGCGTCGACGATGCCGAACTGCTGGTTCGGATTCGCCTTGGCGATCTTGGAGGTGGCGTCACCCATCAGGCCACCGACGGCCAGGATGAAGTCGCACTTCTGGTTGACGTACTGGGTCAGGTTGACCTCGTAGTCCGCCTCGGCCTTCGACGCGACGTACTTGATGTCGATCTTGTCGTTGGCCTTCTTGGCCTCCTCCAGGCCCTTCCAGGCGGAGGTGTTGAACGACTTGTCGTCGATGCCGCCGACGTCGGTCACCATGCAGGCGCTGTACTTCTTGTCGCCGCTGCCGGCGTTGTTGTTCTCCTCGGGAGCCTCGCCACACGCGGCGGCGCTCAGCACGAGCCCACCCATCGCGAAGACGGAGGCAATCCGCATCCCACGCACAGAGCGCAAGACGTCTCCTTCCCATTGCACACCGCGTCCTGCACGGTGGCAGCCCTTTGAGCCGGCCTGCGCTGCGCCGCCGGCGTCCCACGTTACGGACGGGAGCGTACGCCCGCGCCCACCCACCGGCCGACAATCGTGCACGACTGTTGAGCGCCTGTTACCCCTACGTAACCCTTAGGTGGGGCAGATCACTCTCAGTGCTGGTAGGTGCGCGGCGAGGCGTCGCGGAACGTCCGGTTCTGCGCGTCGTCCCCTGCCGGTGACGTTACCGCCAGAAGACGGCCACCGCCGCGTTGACCAGGGTCAACCCGACGGTTGCCAGGAAGTGCCCACGGTTGACCACGTCGCGCTTCCGGGAAAAGAACACCATGACAAAGATCAGGATGGCGAGCACCAACTTGGTAACAAGTTTCGCGGGGTCGGGCTCGTCGCCGTCCCGCAGGGGCGCGGAGAGGCCGATCCCGGTCGCCAGCATGATCACGGACCCCCAGAGCATGGCCGGGTTGATCCGCAGCTTCCCGCTGATGTACTGGACGATCGCGCCGCCGAGCAGCAGGGCGAAACCGATCAGATGGACGTAGCGAAGTATCAGTCTCAGAGCTTCCACGGGCACCATCCTCCCTCATCAACGACGGATCGTAGTAGTGGGGCGTAGGGGTCAGGAGAGCCGCCAGGCCTGGAAGGTGGGGCCGTCCGCCGGGAGGGTGACCGCGCCGTCGGCGTCGGGGCGCAGGGCGGGGGCGCCGCCGTACAGGTTCTCGGCCGGCCCCAGCCCGTTCAGGCGCAGTGGCTGGCCGGCGGCGCGGCGGGCCAGCACCAGCACCGTGCCGGTCGGGGCCTCGCGCAGGAAGAGCAGCGTGTCCGCGTCGGCGCGCAGCCAGCGCAGGCCGCCGTGGCGCAGCGCGGGCTCCGCCCGGCGCAGCGCGACCAGGGCGCGGTACGCGGCGAACGTCGAGGCGTCCCAGCTCTCCGGCCGGTGCCACGGCATCGGGGTACGCGAGCCCTCGCCGTTGGTGCCGGTCAGGCCCAGCTCGTCGCCCGCGAAGATCATCGGAGTGCCGGGCATGGTGGCGAGCAGGCCGGCGGCGACCTCCTGCCGCGCGGCGTCGCCGACCACGGTGCGGATCCGGGCGGAGTCGTGCGACCCGAGCAGCTGCCACGAGTGCGTGTACGACCGCCAGGAGACCAGCGAGCGGTAGGCGTCCATGGTGGCGAGCACCGCGTCCGCGTCCCGGCGCACCACCCCGCCCGGGGTGCCGAGGAAGTTCGGCACCGGCTCGTCGCCGTGGCGCAGCCAGGACCAGACCGGGTCGGTGAAGCCGACGTAGTTCATCGTGCCGTGCCAGCCGTTCCGGTCCAGGTCGCCGGTGTGGTCGTGGCCGTGCTCGGCCATCAGCAGCGCGTCCGCCCGGGTCCGCGCGACCACCTCGCGCAGCAGCGCCGCCACCTCGTGGGTGTACGCGTCGGCGCCCCGCCGCCCGGTCATGTTCGCCACGTCCACCCGCCAGCCGTCCAGCCCGTACGGCGGGCGCAGCCAGCGGCGCAGCAGCGAGTCGTCGGCCGTGGCGAAGCGCCGGCGCAGCTCGGCGCTGCCCCAGTTCAGCTTCGGCAGCGACCGGACCCCGTTCCAGGACTCGTAGTCTCCGGTTGCCTCGTCGAAGTAGTACAGCTCCCGCTCCGGCGCGGACACGTCGGAGGCGGCCCTGGTGAACCACTCGTGCGCGTCGCCGGTGTGGTTGCTGGTGATGTCGCCGAGCAGCCGCCAGCCCCGGGCGCGTACGGCGTCGGCGAGACGGGCCAGGGCGGCGTCCCCGCCGAGCAGCGGGTCGACGGTGTCGAAGCTGGCCGCGTCGTAGCGGTGGTTGGAGCGGGCCGGGAAGACCGGCGTCAGGTAGACGGTGTTCACGCCGAGGCGGTCCAGGTGGTCCAGCCGCCCGGTGACGCCGTCCAGGTCGCCGCCGTAGAACTGCCGGGGGGTCTCGGGGCCCCGCCCGATGACCGGGGTGTCCCAGTCGCACGGGATCGCCCAGTCCGGCACCTCGCGGCCGTCCGCGGCGGCGGAGCGGGCGAACCGGTCCGGGAAGATCTGGTAGATCACCGCGTCGCGGGCCCAGGCGGGCGGCGGGGCGTGGGTGACCAGCTTGAAGTCGCCGTTGTCGGGCACGTCGTGGGCCACCACGCCGGCGGCGTTCAGCCAGCGGTAGCCGCGGCCGCCGGTGAGCATGAACCGGTAGTTGCTGACGGGGTTGCGGGCCTCGACGGGCACCCGCCACCAGACGTCGCCGCCGTCGGTGCGGTCGACGACCGCCTCGGTGAACCGGGGCTCGCCGTCGCCGGTGGTGCGCACGTGCACCTGCCGGACGTCGGCGCCGGCCGGCACCCGGACGAAGACGTCGACGGTGTCGCCGAGGGCGGGTTCCTGCTCGGGGACGTACAGGGCGGAGCCGTCGTGGTGCGGCAACAGGGACATGGCGGTGCCTTTCGCGTCGGTCGGACGGGAGAGAAAGGGGCCTCCCGCCGCGGCCGGTTCCCCGACCGCGGCGGTCGATCCGTGACTGCTCCGGTGTACGTCGGACGCCGACGCCCTTGCCGCAGCGGTGAGCCGAGGAGGCTCAGCCCTTGACGGCTCCGGCGGTGAGGCCGGAGACGATGTAGCGCTGGACCATCTGGAAGACCAGCACCGTGGGGATCGCGGTGAGCAGGGTGCCCGCCGCGAAGATCCCGAAGTTGTTGTTGCGCTCCCCGGCCACCAGGCCGAACATGCCGACCGCGAGGGTCTTCGACTCGCTGTTGGTCAGGAAGACGTTCGCCATCAGGAACTCGTTGATGGTGCCGATGAAGGCGAGCAGGCCGGTCACCGCCAGGATCGGGGCCACCAGCGGCAGCATGATCCGGAAGAAGACCTGGGCGTGCGAGGCGCCGTCCATCGTGGCCGACTCGTCCAGCTCCCGGGGAAGCGTGTCGAAGAAGCCCTTCATCAGCCAGGTGTTCACGCCCAGGGCGCCGCCCAGGTAGAGCAGCAGCAGGCCCCACGGGGTGTTGAAGCCGATCGCCGGCCAGAGGTCGGTGATCGTCGTGAAGATCAGGAAGATCGCCACGATCGCCAGGAACTGCGGGAACATCTGGATCAGCAGGAGCGAGAGCAGACCGACCCGACGGCCGGCGAAGCGCATCCGGGAGAAGGCGTACGCCGCCAGCGCCGAGAGGAAGACCGACGCGAACGAGGCCACCCCGGCGATGAGCAGCGAGTTGAAGAACCACCACTCGAACGCCGTACGGTCGAAGAGGTTCGTGAAGTTCTCCACCGACGCCCCGGTCGGCAGCAGCTCCGTCGAGGAGAGCGTGCCGAGCGGGTTGAGCGCGGCCGAGAGCACGAACAGGATCGGGAAGAGGCTGAACGCGACCGCCAGCACGCCGACCAGGTGACGCCAGCCGACCTGGGCGAACCACCGGTTGCGACGCCGGCCCGCGTTGCGGTTGAGGGCCGGGGCGGCGCCGGTCGCGCCCCCCGCGGCCGGAGTACCGCTGAGTGAGGTCACGAGTACACCTCCTCCTGCTTACGGGTGCGCCGGAAGCTCACCGCCGACACCACCGCGACGATGGTGAAGATGAAGATCGACACCGCGGCCGCCAGGCCGAACTGGGCACCCTGCGCGCCGAAGGCCAGCCGGTACGTGTACGTGATCAGCAGGTCCGTCGCCCCCGCGGTCGGGTTGTCCGCCGGGAAGGGGCCGCCCTCGGTGGTCAGGTAGATCGCGTTGAAGTTGTTGAAGTTGTACGCGAACGACGCGATCAGCAGCGGGGAGAGCGCGACCAGTAGCAGCGGCAGGGTGACCGACCGGAACGACTGCCACGGCGACGCGCCGTCGACCGAGGACGCCTCGGTCAGCTCCTTCGGGATGGCCTGGAGCGCGCCCGTGGCGACCAGGAACATGTACGGGTAGCCGAGCCAGAGCTGGACCAGGATCACCGCGACCCGGGCCGACCACTCCTGCCCGAACCAGTCCACCCCGATCCCGAACAGGTTGTTGATCAGGCCGAAGTCGGTGTTGAACATGTCCCGCCAGACCAGCAGCATCGCGAAGGACGGCATGGCGTACGGCAGGATCAGCAGGACGCGGTAGAGGTTGGTGCCCCGCATCCGGGGCGAGTGCAGGGCCAGGGCGATGAACATGCCCAGGATGAACGTGCCGCCGGTGGAGCCGATGGCGAAGGCGAAGTTCCACAGCAGCGTGCCGAAGAACGGCCCGGAGATGGCCGGGTCGGTGAGCACCCGGGAGAAGTTCTCCAGCCCGACGGTGACCTTCCAGCCCTGGGCCAGCCGCTCGCCGTCGGCGGCCACGAAGGCCCCGGTCTCCTCGTCCGCCGTCCAGGTCCGGCCGGTCTCGGCGTCGGTGATGCAGTCGCAGCCCGCGTCGTACGACCGGATCGCCTTGCCCTCGTAGGCGCGGGACAGGCCGGCGGAGCGCAGCGCGCCCCCTGACGTCGGCACCACGAGGTCGGTGATCTCCTGGCTGCGGGCGCTGGCCTGGCCGAAGTTGAGCACCGTGTAGCCGTCGGCGGCGGTGACCTTGCCGCCCGGGGCCACGGTGACGTCGGCCGGGTCGAGCCGGCGTAGCCCGCCGGCGTCGCCGGCCGAGACGGTGCCGGTGCCCGGGTCGCTGACCAGGAAGACGAGCGGGCCGGTCGCCGGGTCGCCCTCGGTGGCGACGGAGAGGGCGTACTCGGTGGAGCCGGGCACCTGCTTGACCGAGGCGGTCTGGATGGCGACGACGGCGTCCTGCTTGGTGCCGCGGTGGCCGTCGCCGAAGTTCGTGAAGGCGGTGCTCGCCGTGTAGAGCACCGGGAGGATCTGGAACGCGATCAGGAAGAGCGTGCCGGGGACCAGGTACTTCGCCGGGATGTGCCGGCGGGTCAGGTAGAGGTAGAAGAGCCCGGCGGTGGTGGCGACGAGCAGCGCCAGGCCGACCCACTTCTTCGCGTCGACGAGCGGGAAGGCCGCCCAGATCGCGATCCCGGCGGTCAGGCCGAGCAGGACCACCTTGACGAGCAGACCGGTCGCGGTGATCGGCGCGTGGTGCGGCGCGGTGCGGGACTTGCCCGGGAGCCCGCCGCCGACGGGCTCCCGGCCCGGGGGCTGCGTGGCAGCCCCCCCCCCCCGGGCCGGACAGCGACGTGCTCATTACTTGATCTGGCCGGAGATGGTCTTGCCGGCCGCGGTGATCGTCTTGGCCGGGTCGGCGCCGCCGATGATGGCGGCCTCGGCCTTGCCGAACGGGTCCCAGATGGTGGCCATGGCCGGGATCGCCGGAAGCACCTGGCCGTTCTTGCCGGCCTCCTGGAACTTGGCCAGGTCCGGGTCGGTGCCCTTGACCTGGTCGAGCGCGGCGGTCAGCGCCGGCGGACGGGGCTCGGCGTTGTAGAGCGCCACGGCCAGCTCGGGGGTGGTGACGTGGTTGGCCACGAACTCCTGGGCCAGGGCCTTGTTCTTGCCCTTCGACGCCACGTAGAACGCCTGGACGCCCACGAACGGCTGGGCCTCCTTGCCACCGGCGAAGCCGGGGACCGGGGAGATGTCGTACTTGATGTTGGCCTTCTTGGCGTCCGCGACGGCCCACGGGCCGGAGACCAGGTAGGCGCACTTCTTGCCGGTGAACGTGGCGATCGAGTTCTCGGGGGTGATCGAGCGCTTCAGCGCACCGTCGCCCTTCTCACCGAGCTTGGCGATCTTCTTGAACGCCTCGATCGACTCCGGCTTGCCCACGCCCAGGTCCTTCGGGTCGTAGTCGCCGTTGCCTGCGGTGCCGAAGAGGTACCCGCCACCGGAGGTGTAGAGCGGGTAGATGTGGTACGCGTCGCCGTTCTGGCCGGACTGGAGGCAGAGGATCTCGCTGGCCTTCTTCTCGGCCTTGAGCTTCTTGCCGGCGGCGACCAGGTCCTCGATGGTCTTCGGCGCCTCGGGGGCCAGCTCGGTGTTGCGGATCAGCGCCAGGTTCTCCATGGCGTACGGCACGCCGTAGAGCTGGCCGTTGAACGTCACGGCCTTGACGGCGGTCTCGTTGAAGCCGCTCTTCTGCTCGGCGGCGAGCTGCACCGGGTCGATGGCGCCGTTCTGGACGAGGTTGCCGATCCAGTCGTGCGCGCCGACCACGACGTCCGGGCCGCTGCCCTGCTGCGAGGCGGTGACGAAGTTGGTCTGGAGGTCCTTGGAGACGGCCTGGACCTCGACCGTCACGCCGTTCTCCTGGCCGAACTTCTCGGCGAACGGCTTGAGGGCGGCGGTGCGCTTGTCGTCGGCCCAGATCACCAGCTTGCCGCCGGCGGCGGCCTTGGTGGATTCCTTCGCGGCCGGCTCGTCGCTGCTGTCGCTGCCGCAGCCCGAGGCGGCGAGCGCCAGGCCGAGGACGGCGACCACACCCGCGGTACGGATGCGCATCGGTACTCCTGTCGTCATGGCGGCACGCCGGGGGAAGGGCGATCCCGCCAGTGGAAGCTCTGTAAATTTCTTGCCAACCGGCGCCTGGCGTGCTGCGCCGCTGCTCTCGCGTGTTGCGGGGACGTTAGCAAGGGGTTTCAGAGAATGGAAGGGCTTGCAAGAGTGTACGCAAGAACTTGCCCGTGAGCTAAAGTGCGCCCATGCGCGCTCGACTGTCCGACATCGCCCAACAGGCCGAAGTCAGCGAGGCCACGGTGTCGCGGGTGCTCAACGACCGCCCGGGAGTGGCCCCCGAGACCCGGCAGGCCGTACTGACGGCCCTCGATGTGCTGGGTTACGAGCGCCCGGCCCGGCTGCGCAAGCGCAGCGCCGGCCTCGTGGGTCTGGTGGTCCCCGAACTCGACAACCCGATCTTCCCCGCCTTCGCCCAGGTGATCGAGTCGACCCTGGCGCAGAGCGGCTTCACCCCCGTGCTGTGCACCCAGACCGCCGGCGGGGTCACCGAGGACGAGTACGTCGAGATGCTGCTGGACCGGCAGGTCTCCGGAATAGTCTTCGTCTCCGGCCTGCACGCCGACACCGCCGCCAACCACGACCGCTACCGGGCCCTGATCGCCCGCCCGCTGCCCGTCGTGATGATCAACGGGTACGCGCCCGGCATCCCCGCCCCCTTCGTCTCCTGCGACGACGGCGAGGCCACCGAGCTGGCCGTCGCCCACCTGGTGGCGCTCGGGCACCGCCGCATCGGCCTGATCACCGGTCCGGACCGGTTCGTGCCGGTGCAGCGCCGGGTGGCCGGCTTCCGGGCCGCGATGGGCCGGCTGGTCGGCGTCACCGAGGCCGGCCTCGACGAGTTGGCAGAGCTCTCCCTGTTCGGCGTGGAGGGCGGCGAGGCCGCCGCGGCCCGGCTGCTGGACCGCGGCGTCACCGGCATCGTCTGCGGCTCCGACCTGATGGCGCTCGGCGCGATCCGGGCCGCCCGGCAGCGCGGCATGTCGGTCCCCGGCGAGCTGTCGGTGGTCGGCTACGACGACTCCCCGCTGATGGCCTTCACCGACCCGCCGCTGACCACCATGCGGCAGCCGGTGGCCGCGATGGCCGTCGCCGCCGTCCGGGCCCTGGTCGACGAGATCAACGGGCATGCCGCCCCGAATTCGGAGTACGTGTTCCGCCCGGAACTGGTGGTGCGCGGCTCCACCGCCGTCGCCCCCACCGACGCCGCGCGAGGGGCCCGGGGCGGCACGTCGCGGCAGCGCCCGGCGCCGCCCGCGCTCGCCGTACCGGCCTGGTCGCAGGGCCTCCGGAAGGGCCGGCCGGACGTGAGCCGGCAGGGTGACGGCACGGTCGTCGCCATTTCTTGCGCAAGGAATGCTTGACTCTTGCAGTAACGGGCGGCATTCTGCTCAGACACCGCCCCGCACCCGCACCGCGCCGGGTGCCGCCGTCCCGCGCCACAGAACGGGGAACGCCACAGATGACCGTCAGCAACCCCACGCCGCCGACCACCGACGACGACTGGTGGCGCTCCGCGGTCGTCTACCAGGTCTACGTACGCAGCTTCGCCGACTCCAACGGCGACGGCGTCGGCGACCTCCAGGGCATCCGCGAGCGCCTGCCGTACCTGCGCGACCTCGGGGTGGACGCGCTCTGGCTGACGCCCTTCTACACCTCGCCGATGATCGACGGCGGGTACGACGTCGCCGACTACCGCGACGTCGACCCGATGTTCGGCACCCTCACCGACTTCGACGCGATGATCACCGACGCGCACGCCCTCGGCCTGCGGATCATCGTCGACCTGGTGCCCAACCACACCTCCAGCGCGCACCCGTGGTTCCAGGCGGCGCTGGCCGCCGGGCCCGGCTCCCCCGAGCGCGCGCGCTACCTCTTCGCCGAGGGCACCGGCGCGAACGGCGAACTGCCCCCGAACGACTGGGAGAGCATCTTCGGCGGCCCCGCCTGGACGCGGATCGACGACGGCCAGTGGTACCTGCACCTGTTCGACCCGGCCCAGCCGGACCTGAACTGGCGTCATCCCGAGGTACGCGCCGAGTTCGAGGGCGTGCTGCGCTTCTGGCTCGACCGGGGCGTGGACGGGTTCCGGATCGACGTGGCGCACGGCATGATCAAGGCCGAAGGACTGCCGGACGTCGGGTTCAGCTCGATGACCACCGGCCAGCGTCAGGCGGAACTGCTCGGCAAGGGCCGGCTCCCCTACTTCGACCAGGACGAGGTGCACGACATCTACCGCGCCTGGCGGCCGATCCTCGACAGCTACCCGGGCGGCCGGATGGCGGTCGCCGAGGCGTGGGCCGAGACCCCGCAGCGCCTCGCCCGCTACATCGGCCCCGACGAGCTGCACCAGGCGTTCAGCTTCGACTTCCTCGACGCGACCTGGTCGGCCGACTCGTTCCGCAAGGTCATCGACACCGCGCTCGCCGAGTCGACCATCGTCGGCGCGCCCACCACCTGGGTGCTCTCCAACCACGACAAGCAGCGGCACGTCACCCGCTACGGCGACGGCGCCGAGGGGCTGCGCCGGGCTCGGGCCGCCACCCTGCTGATGCTCGCCCTGCCCGGCTGCGCCTACATCTACCAGGGCGAGGAACTGGGCCTGCCGGAGGTGCTCGACCTGCCGGACGAACTGCGCCAGGACCCGGCGTTCCTGCGCACCGGCCAGAGCCGGGACGGTTGCCGCGTGCCGATCCCGTGGAGCGGTGAGCTGGCCCCGTACGGCTTCGGGCCGGAGGGCAGCGAGCTGAGCTGGCTGCCGGCCCCGGCGACCTGGCGCGCCCTCTCGGTCGCCGCCCAGACCGGCGTGCCCGGCTCGACGCTGGAGCTCTACCGCACCGCGCTGCGGATCCGCCGGGAGCACCCGGCGCTGGCCGCCGACGCGGGCGGGGTCACCTGGTTGGAGGCCGGGCCGGGACTGCTCGCCTTCAACCGCGCCGCCGGCGACACCGTGCTGACCTGCGTGGTCAACATCAGCGGTGCGCCGGCCCTGATCGACGGGTACGGCGCACCGATCGCCGCCAGCGAGCCGCTCACCGGGCAGGGCTCCGGCCACCTGCTTCCGGTCGACGCGGCGGCCTGGTTCGAACGGCGCTGAGCGGGTAACCCGTCATCGACCTGGTCGTCCGTTGTGCCCCGCGCCGACGGGCGACTGGGCTACCGACCCCTTGTGGTGGGGGGTGAGGTGGCGCCGGCGCCCCCGGAGTCCGCTCCGGGGGTGCCGGCGTCCATCTGGGCGCGTGTCGCCCTCGGCCCGTGCGGGTACGACGGACCCATGGTGGTTCGCGTCGCGCAGGCGTCGGCTCAGCCGCCGCCGGTGAGCTTCGCGGCGATGCGCCCGAAGCCGGCCCGCAGCTCCGCCTCGGTGGGCGGGGCGAGCGGCTCCGCACGGTCCTCCTGCGCTGCCGCCGCCTCCAGTTCCTCGTCGATCGTGTCCTCGAAGTCGCCGTAGAGGTCGGCCTGGTCGAGCTGCGCCGCCTCGTCCTCGGCGGCGACCTGCGCCGCGGCGATCTCGCCCCGGATCTCCTCGGCCGAGAGCGCGGGCAGCAGCGGCTCGACCACCGCCATCAGCTGCTCCTCGGCGACGATCGCCTCGGCCAGCGCGAGGGCGTGCGGTCGCTCGTAGGGGCCGCAGACCACCGGCTCCCACTCGTCGGCGTCGCCGAGCGGGCCGAAGGTGATGATCCACGGCAGGCCGAGCATCGGCGAGTCGTCCGGCAGGTCCAGTGTCACGAGTGCGCCCACGCGCCCATCATGGTCCGTCACGCCGCAGACCCGGGAGGCAATCGCCCCTATTCACCGTCGGGATCCCGCCGCGCGGTCGCCGACGGGGCGGCCGGAACGCCGACGGCGGCCTGCCACCGGGCCGTCCAGACCCGGCGCAGGTGGTCGAGCCCGGCCTCGTCCAGGCCGTAGGCGCTGACCGTCAGGCTGACGGGCGAGGCCGTGCCGTCGCCCAGCGGCGCGCCGGCGGCCACGGCGAGCAGCCGCCCCTCGGCGTCCACCACGATCCGCTGGCGCGGGCTGTCGTGCCACCGCTGCGTCGGGCCCGCCGCGTCGAGCACGGCGAGGGCCTGGGCCCCGGTCGCGGTACCCGTCAGGTGCACGGTGCGCCGCCGCCCCGACGGTGCCCGCTCCAGCAGGAAGCGCAGCTGCTCGAAGAACGCCCGCCAGCCCTGCGTGATCGCGTCCCACCCGGCGGCGTCGGCGGTCGCGGGGACGGCCACCCGCAGCAGCGTCCGGTCGCCCTCGCTTACGAGCTGGAGCTCCTGGCCGGCGGCCAGCGCGATCCTGTCCGGCGGGGCGGGCTCGGCCTGGTCGACGAAGATGAACCGGATCTCGTCGGCCAGTCCCTCGTGGTCCCAGCCGAACCACTGCCGCACCTGCTCCGGCTCGGTCAGGGCCCGCCAGATCCGGTCGGCGGGGGCGGCCACCGCCGTCTCGACCAGGATGGTGTGCGCCTCGGGCATCGGTCTCCTCCTGCTGTCGTCGTCGGCCGGGCCGACCGCGCCGTCAGCCCGGTCGCGCCGCGTCCAACGCCGCGCGGACCAGGGCCAGCGCCGCCGCGGGCGGCACGCCCAACCGGGCGGCCTCGGCGGCGTAGTCGGCCGCCACCCGCTGCAACCGGTCCGTCGCATCATCGCGCCCGGGTGCGACGAAAGTGCCGTGCCGGCCGCGGGTCTCCAGCAGACCGGCCGTCTCCAGCTCCCGGTAGGCCCGGGCCACCGTGTTGACCGCCAGCCCCAGGTCGGCCGCGAAGCGTCGGACGGTGGGCAACCGGGTGCCCACCGCCAACCGGCCCGTCCCGATCAGCTCCGCGAGCTGCCCGCGCACCTGCTCGTACGGCGGCACCGCCGAGCCCTGGTCGACCGAGATCCGCACGCCCGCTCCCCCACTCATCCGGCCCCGCCCGGCGCGCCGGGGTCCGTGTCCGCGTCCAGGTCCACCGGCGCCGGGCCCTCCGCCAGGTCCACCACCCGCCCGCGCGGGCTGGTCGCGGCCAGCGCCGCGCCGAAGAGCACCAACTGGTTGAGCAGGTAGAGGTAGAGCAGCAGCCCCACGGCGCCCGCCACCACCGTGTACGCCGGGTTCCGCTCGGTGCGCACCACGTAGAAGCGCCCGACGGTGTTCAGCAGCGTGATGCCGACCGCGACCAGCAGCACCACCGGGCGCAGCCGGGACCGGCTCATCCGCAGCCTGGGCACCGCCACCAGCAGCAGGGTGGCCAGCACCGCGTTGACCACCACGCTGAGCACCGCGCTGACCATGGTCAGCCCGAGCGAGCCGGTGCTGCGCAGCAGGAAGCGCAGCAGCGACTCCAGGGCGTCCACCGCCGCCACCGAGACGCCGAGCAGGACGAAGATGACCACCAGCACGCCCAGGTCGACCAGGCGGCGGACCACCAGGTTGCCGGGCTGCTGGTTGAGCCCGTACATGAGCCGCTGGGAGGAGCGGATCGCCTCCACCCAGCCGATCCCGGTGAACGCCAGGATGATCAGGCCGATCACCCCGACCGTGCCGCTGCTGTCGGCGATCTGCACGGGGTCGAGGAACGGCAGGTTCTCCCGGAGGAAGTCCGCGGCGGCGGCGCTGACCTCGTCGTTGTCCTCCAGGATGGCCCCGAAGATCGAGTATCCGACCAGCGCCAGCGCGAAGACCGCGAAGAAGCCGTAGTAGGCGATCGCGGCGGCCAGCCGCCCGCCCAGCACGTCGTTGTAGAGCACGCCGGCCCGCCACAGGTGGTCGGCGGCGGACCACCGGCGGCGCGTGGCGCTGATCCGACGGTCGATGCCCGCCTCGATGCGGCCCAGCACGTTCACGCCGTCATCCTCGCCGATCTCCCGCGCCCGTGCGGGCAAGCGGGCGGCAGCCAGCGCCGGGCGGCGGTCGTACGGCGGGGGTCGGCGTCGGCGGCGTGGCCGCCGTGGCGCTGGTGGCGCACCCGGGCGACCGCTCAGCCGCCCAGCCGGAAGTCCCGGCGCGGCTGCCACCGGGTCTGCCCGCTGTGCGAGAAGAGGGTGAACGCCTCGACCTCGAACATGGCCGAGAAGTCGGCCAGGTCCTCGTACGCCCGGTCCAGCGCCTCCGGCGCGACGTCCTGCGCGACGGTGACGTGCGGGTGGTACGGGAAGCGCGTCTCGCGGTGCAGCTCGGGGGCGGCGCGGATGGCGGCGGCGAGCAGCTCGCACTCGCTGATCCCGGCGGCCACCGCCACGAAGACGACCTGGGTCACCGGCCGGAACGTGCCGGTGCCCCGCAGGTGCAGGGTGAACGGCAGGTGGGCGGCGGCGACCGCGCCGAGGTGCCGTTCCACCGCCGGTAGCGTCGCCACCGGGATCTCGGTCGGCCCGAGCAGGGTCACGTGCGCGGGCACGACCCGCGGGTCGCCGGCCTCGACCCGCCGCCGGGTGAGCATGCCGCCCCACGGCTCCGGGATGTCCACCGCGATGCCGATCTCGATGGTGTCGCCGGCGTCCGGCGCCCCGTCCCTGCGATCCACGCTGTGCGTCATCCCTCCGGCCACCGACCCGTCCGCCCTCACCCGTCGCGCCGGGGGCGCTACTCGCCGCGCACCGGCGGGAAGAAGCCCACCCGCTCGTACACGGCGCGCAGCGTCGTTCCGGCGAGCGCTCGGGCCTTCTCCGCGCCGGCGGCGAGCAGCTTGTCCAGCTGTGCCGGGTCGTCGAGGTAGGTCCGGGTGCGCTCCTGGATCGGGCCGACGAACTCCCGCACCACCTCGCCGAGGTCCTTCTTCAGGTCGCCGTAGCCCTTGCCGGCGTACGCGGCGACGAGGTCGTCGATGCTCCGCCCGCTCAGCGCGGAGTGGATGGTCAGCAGGTTGGAGATGCCGGGCTTGGTCTCGGCGTCGAAGACGATCTCCCGCCCCGTGTCCGTGACCGCGGAGCGGATCTTCTTGGCCGAGCGGGCCGGATCCTCCAGCAGGTTGACGATGCCGGCCGGCGACGAGGACGACTTCGACATCTTGGCCGTCGGGTCCTGCAGGTCGGTGATCTTCGCGGTGTCCTTGACGATGTGCGGCGCGGGCACCGTGAAGGTCTGCCCGAACAGCGAGTTGAACCGCTGGGCCAGGTCGCGGGAGAGCTCCAGGTGCTGGCGCTGGTCCTCGCCCACCGGCACGGCGTTGGCCTGGTAGAGCAGGATGTCGGCGGCCTGCAGGATCGGGTAGGTGAACAGGCCGACGCTCGCCCGCTCGCCGCCCTGCTTCTGCGACTTGTCCTTGAACTGCGTCATGCGGCTCGCCTCGCCGAACCCGGTGATGCAGCCCAGCACCCAGGCGAGCTGCGAGTGCTCGGGCACCTGCGACTGCACGAAGAGCGCGCTGCGCTCCGGGTCGATGCCGACGGCGAAGAGCTGGGCGGCCGCCATCCGGCTGCGGTGCATGAGCGTCTTCGGGTCGTGCCCCGCGGTGATCGCGTGCAGGTCGACCACGCAGTAGTAGGCCTCGTGGGTGTCCTGCAACGCCACCCAGTGCCGCACGGCGCCCAGGTAGTTGCCGAGGTGGAACGAGTCGGCCGTGGGCTGGATGCCGGAGAAGACGCGGGGGCGGGCGGGAACGTCGGACATGGCGGCAATTCTGTCAGCAAGACCCGGTGCGCGTCATGACGGGCCGGCGGGTCGGCTGTGCCCCACCGGTGCCGGGGCACCGACCTCGCGCCGGGGCTCCGGCAGGCGCCCGGCGGAGACCGTGAGCCGGGCCACCCGTCGGCCCTCCAGCGTGAGCACCCGCAACAGCCAGCCGCCGGGCGGGTCGTCGGGTCCCGCGCCGCCGTCGCCGGCCGGGCCGGCGAGCACCGGCACCTCGTCACCGGCGACCGGGAGCCGGCCCAGCGCGGCCATCACGAAGCCGCCGACCGTCTCGTACGGGCCCGGCGGGAGGCTCACGCCGGTGCGCTCGGCGAAGTCGGCGAGGTTGAGCCGGCCGTCCACCACGGCGGGCAGGCCCGCGTGCACCGGGTCGGGGGCCGTGTCGTATTCGTCGTGGATCTCCCCGATCAGCTCCTCGATCAGGTCCTCCAGGGTGACGATGCCGGCGGTGCCGCCGTACTCGTCGACCACCACGGCGAGGTGGTGGCGTTCCCGGCGCATCTCGCTGAGCGCGGCGAGCACCCGCTTGCTGCCGGGCAGCCGCTTCACCTCGCGGGTCAGCTCGCCGACCGTGGTACGGGGGTCGAGGTCGGGGCGGAGCAGCACGTCGCGCAGGTGCACGAAGCCGACCACGTCGTCGTGGGTGCCGTCGACGACCGGGTAGCGGGTGTGCGTCTCGGCCCGGACCATCCGCTCCGCCTCGGCGAGGGTGAGCCGGGCGGAGAGGAAGACGACCTCGGTGCGCGGCATCATCACCTCGCGGACCAGGCTCGCGCCCGCGGCCAGCACCTCGTCGATGATCCGGCGCTCGACCGGGTCGAGCAGGGTGTTGGCGGCGACCAGGTCGCGCAGCTCCGCCTCGCTGATCCGCTCGCGGCCGGCCGCCGGGCTGGCGCCGAGCAGGGCCGTCACCGCCCGGGTGGCGCCGTCGGCGGCGCGCACCACCATCCGGGCTACGGCCCGGGGCAGCGGCCCGGGCTCGCGGCGTGGCCGGCTCCGGGCGCGTCGCCGCAGCCCGGGAGCACCCGCTTCCCGCATGACAGTGATGGTAGACAGCGCCGGGCCGACAGGCTGCCCATGTTCGGCTCTGTTCGAAGTTGGGGAATCATGATGGAATGGCAAGGTCGCCGACGGAGGGCGGCCATCGGGCGACCGGCCGTAGGGTGATCACGACACGGGCCGTGACGGGCGGCCAGGCAGGAGGAGACCGACGTGAAACTGCTCGTCACCGGCGGCGCCGGCTTCATCGGCAGCGTGGTGACCCGGATGCTGCTCGACGCCGGCCACGAGGTGGTGGTCCTCGACGACCTGCGCACCGGCCACCGGGAGGCGCTCGCCCCCGACGCGACGTACGTCGACGCGCCCGTCCACGAGGCCGCCCGGGTGCTCACCCCGGACGCGGGCTTCGACGGGGTGCTGCACTTCGCCGCGCTGATCGCCGCCGGCGAGTCGATGACCAGGCCCGAGCTCTACTGGCACGGCAACACGGTCAGCTCGATCGCCCTGATCGACGCCGTCCGGGCCGCCGGCGTGCCCCGCCTCGTCTTCTCCTCCACCGCCGCCGTCTACGGCAACCCGACCGAGCTGCCGATCCCGGAGAGCGCGGTCAAGGCCCCCACCAACACGTACGGCGCCACCAAGCTCGCCGTCGACATGGCCCTCACCTCGGAGGCGATCGGGCACGGCCTGGCCGCCGTCTCGCTGCGCTACTTCAACGTGGCCGGCGCCCACCTCGACGGCGACGTCGCGCTCGGCGAGCGGCACGACCCCGAGACGCACCTGATCCCGATCGCGCTGGAGGTGGCCGCCGGCCGGCGGGAGAAGCTCCAACTCTTCGGCGACGACTACCCGACCGTCGACGGCACCTGCGTGCGCGACTACATCCACGTCGCCGACCTGGCCCGCGCCCACCTGCTGGCGCTGGGCGCGGCGACCGCCGGGCAGCACCGGATCTACAACCTGGGCAACGGCAACGGCTTCACCAATAGGCAGGTGGTCGACGTGGTCCGCGAGGTCACCGGGCACCGGGTGCCGGTCGAGGTGGCGCCGCGCCGCGAGGGCGACCCCGCCGAGCTGGTCGCGTCGTCCGCGCTGGCGCGCGACGAGCTGGGCTGGGTGCCGCAGAAGCCGACCCTGCCCGCCATCGTCGCCGACGCCTGGGCCTTCTACCGCACGCACGTGGTGGGGTCGCGGTGACCGACGACGTCGCGGCCCGCGCCACCGCCGCCTTCCGTTCGGCGTACGGCGGGCCGCCCGCTGGCCGCTGGGCGGCTCCCGGCCGGGCCAACCTCATCGGCGAGCACACCGACTACAACGACGGCTTCGTGCTCCCCTTCGCCCTGCCGCTGCGCACGGTGGTGGCCGCCGCCCCGCAGCCCGGTGACACCTGGACGGTCTGCTCCGAGCTCACCGGCGACACGGTCACCTTCGGCGCCGACGACGTCGCCGAGGCCGGCCGGGTCGCCGGCTGGGGCGCGTACGTCGCCGGGGTCGCCTGGGCGCTGCGGGAGGCCGGGCACGCGGTGCCCGGCGCGCGCCTGGCGGTCGCCTCCGACGTGCCACTGGGCGCGGGGCTGTCCTCCTCGGCCGCGCTGGAGGCCGCCGTGCTGGCCGCCCTGGTCGACCTGGGCGGGCTGGACCTGCCCGCCGAGCGACGGCCCCGGCTGGCCCAGCGCGCCGAGAACGACTACGTGGGCGCGCCGACCGGCATCATGGACCAGTCGGCGGTGATCCGTTGCCGCGCCGGGCACGCGCTCTTCCTGGACTGCCGCGACGAGTCCGTCGAGCAGGTCCCGTTCGACCTGGACGCCGCCGGCCTCGCCGTGCTGGTCGTCGACAGCCGGGCCCCGCACCGGCACGCCGACGGCGAGTACGCCGCCCGCCGCGCGTCCTGCGAGCGGGCGGCCGGGCTGCTCGGCATCGCCGCGCTACGCGACGTCCCGGCCGACGGGCTGGCCGACGCCCTGGCCCGACTCGACGAGGACGAGACCCGCCGCCGGGTGCGGCACGTGGTCACCGAGAACCAGCGCGTGCTCGACACGGTCGCGCTGCTGCGCGCCGGCCGCGTACGCGAGATCGGCCCGCTGCTGACCGCCTCGCACGCGTCGATGCGCGACGACTTCGAGATCACCGTGCCGGAGATCGACACGGCCGTCGAGGCGGCCCTGGCCGCCGGGGCGCTCGGTGCCCGGATGACCGGCGGCGGCTTCGGCGGCTGCGTGCTCGCCCTCGTCGACGCGGAGCGGGGCGACGCGGTCGCCGACGCCGTCACGGCCGCCTACGCCGAGCGGGGCTTCGCCGCGCCCGGCCACGTCACCGTCCTGCCCGGCCCCGGCGCGACCCGGCTGGACTGACCACGGTGGGCGGGCGTCCGCCCACCGTGGGGGTCACTGCGCCTCGACGATCATCCCCGCGCCGACCGTACGGTTCGTGGACTCGTCGATGATCACGAAGCCGCCGGTGGTGCGGTTGCGGCGGTACTCGTCCGCGAGCAGCGGCACGGTGGTCCGCAGCCGCACCCGGCCGATCTCGTTGAGCCCCAGTTCGCCCGCGGACTCGTCGCGGTGCAGCGAGTTGATGTCCAGCCGGTAGTGCAGCCCGCGCACGATCGCCCGCGCGGAGCGGGTGGTGTGCTTGATGGCGTACCTGCCGCCGACCCGCAGCGGACGGGTCTCGTCCATCCAGCACACCATCGCCTCGATGTCCTGGGACACCGCCGGCGCGTTGTTCGGACGGCAGATCATGTCGCCCCGGGAGATGTCGATCTCGTCTTCCAGGCGTACGGTCACCGACATCGGCGGGAACGCCTCCGCGACCGGCCCGTCGGCGGTCTCCACGGCGGAGATCCGGCTGGTGAACCCGGATGGCAGCACCATCACCTCGTCGCCCGGCTTCAGCACGCCGGAGGCGACCTGGCCGGCGTAGCCCCGGTAGTCGGTGACGGTGGTCGACTGCGGGCGGATCACGTACTGCACCGGGAACCGGACGTCGACCAGGTTGCGGTCGCTGGCGATGTGCACCCGCTCCAGGTGGTGCAGCAGCGACGGGCCCTCGTACCAGGGCATGTTCTCCGACCGGGAGACGATGTTGTCACCGCGCAGCGCGGAGACCGGCACCACCGTCAGGTCGGGCACGTCGAGCTTCGCGGCGAACGCGGTGAACTCGTCCGCGATCCGCTCGAAGACCTCCTGCGAGAAGTCGACCAGGTCCATCTTGTTGACGCAGAGGACCAGGTGCGGCACCCGCAGCAGCGAGCAGAGGAACGCGTGCCGGCGGGACTGCTCGACCAGGCCCTTGCGGGCGTCCACCAGGATCAGCGCCAGGTCGGCCGTCGACGCCCCGGTGACCATGTTCCGGGTGTACTGGATGTGCCCCGGGGTGTCCGCGATGATGAACTTGCGCCGGGGGGTGGCGAAGTAGCGGTACGCCACGTCGATGGTGATGCCCTGCTCGCGCTCGGCGCGCAGGCCGTCGGTGAGCAGCGCCAGGTTCGTGTACTCGTCGCCCCGGGCGGCGCTGACCGCCTCGACGGCGGCGAGCTGGTCGGTGAAGAGCGACTTCGTGTCGTAGAGCAGCCGGCCGATCAGGGTCGACTTGCCGTCGTCGACGCTGCCGGCGGTGGCGAAGCGCAGCAGGTCCATCGGCCGGCCGGGCGTCTCGGTGGCGGCCCGGCTGTCCGCGCCGTCCGGCGCGACGGTCCCGGTGGTCATCAGAAGTAGCCCTCCCGCTTGCGGTCCTCCATGGCGGCCTCGCTGACCCGGTCGTCGCCGCGGGTCGCGCCGCGCTCGGTGATCCGGGTGGCGGCGACCTCCTCGATGACCTTCTCGACCGTGTCGGCGTCGGAACGGACCGCCGCCGTGCAGGACGCGTCGCCCACCGTCCGGTAGCGCACCCGCGCCTTGAACCGGTCCTCGCCCGCGCGGGGACGGAAGAACTCGTTGACCGCGTAGAGCATCCCGTCGCGCTCGACGACCTCGCGCTCGTGCGCGTAGTAGATCGACGGCAGGGCGATGCGCTCGCGGGCGATGTAGTGCCAGACGTCCAGCTCGGTCCAGTTGGACAGCGGGAAGACCCGGATGGACTCGCCCGGGTGGTGGCGGCCGTTGTAGAGCGCCCACAGCTCCGGGCGCTGGTTCTTCGGGTCCCACTGGCCGAACTCGTCGCGGAAGCTGAACACCCGCTCCTTGGCGCGGGCCTTCTCCTCGTCGCGGCGGGCGCCGCCGAAGAGCGCGTCGAACCGGTGCTTCTCCACCGCGTCCAGCAGCACCGGCGTCTGGATCCGGTTGCGCATCCCGTCGCCCGACTCGCGCACCAGCCCGCTGGCCAGGGCCTCCGGCACGCTCGCCACCACCAGGTGCAGCCCCAGCTCGGCGACCCGCTGGTCCCGGTACTCCAGGACCTCGGGGAAGTTGTGCCCGGTGTCCACGTGCATGACCGGGAACGGGACGTTGGCCGGGGCGAACGCCTTCTGGGCCAGCCGGAGCATCACGATCGAGTCCTTGCCGCCCGAGAAGAGCAGCACCGGCCGCTCCATCTCGGCGACCACCTCGCGCATCACGAAGATGCTCTCGGCCTCCAACGCGTCGAGGTGCGACACCTGGTAGGCGGCGGGGGCGGTCATGACACGGGCTCGCTTCGCTCGAATCCGCTCATCGTATTCCAGACCTTTCCGGTCGGGCATGCCAAGAAGTGCCGCTCAGGCTACCCGGAATGACGCTGCAACGCTGCAAGCAACCGACTGGCGAGATCCTTGCGGCAGACCAGCAGGTCCGGCAGGCGCGGATCCGCCTCGTTGTATCTCAGCGCAGAACCGTCGATCCGGGAAGCGTGCAGCCCGGTGGCCGTCGCCACAGCGACCGGTGCCGCCGAGTCCCACTCGTACTGGCCGCCCGCGTGGATGTAGGCGTCGACCTCGCCGGTGACCACCGCGGCGATCTTCGCCCCGGCCGAGCCCATCGGCACCAGGTGCGCCCCCACGTCCTCCGCCAGGTCGGTCAGGAACACCGGCGGCCGGCTCCGGCTCGCCGCCAGGCGGATCGTCCGACCGCCACCCGCCGCCGTCGCCTCCACCGTCATCGGCGGGTACGCCGGCGGATAGTCGGTGCCCAGCACCCGCTGCTGCGCCGGCAGCCCGACCGCCCCCGCGACCAGGCCGTGCGGCGTCGGCGCGGTACGCGACCAGAGCGCCACGTGCACCGCCCAGTCCGAACGGCCCTCCTCGGAGAACTCCCGCGTGCCGTCCAGCGGGTCGATGATCCACACCCGGTCGGCGGCCAGCCGGGACACCGCCTCGGCGTTCACCTCCGCCGCCCACGCCAGCCGCGAGCCCTCGTCCTCCTCGGAGAGGACCGCGTCGCCCGGGCGCCACTTCGCCAGTTCGGTGCGGATCAGGTCGTGCGAGACCTTGTCGCCCGCCGACCGCAACGCCCCCGCGTCGGCAAAGCCCATCTCGGACCGCAGGTCGAGCAGCGCCTGACCGGCCCGGGCCGCCAGCCACCGGGCGAAAGCGCCGTCGATCATCGGAGGACTGCCCATGACTCCTGCTCCCGTCGCCTCGCCACGCTCCGTGCCCGGCACGCCCCGCCGCCGACGACCTGCCCCGACGGTCGCGCGCGCCGAAAGGCGAAGACTACCGGCCCCCGGCGCCCGACCCGGCGCTCACACCCCGTGGTAGAGGTTCTGCGTCGGCTCCACGCCCCTGGTGATCACCGACTCCACCACATCCGCGGCCCGGTCCACCAGGAACTCCAGCTCCTTGCGCTCGGTCGCGCCGAAATCCGACAGTACGTAGTCCGCCGGGTCCTGCCGCCCCGGCGGCCGGCCGATGCCGAACCGCACCCGGACGTACTCCTTCGTGCCCAGCGACTTCGACATCGACCGCAGGCCGTTGTGCCCGCCCTCGCCGCCGCCGCACTTCACCCGCACCTGGCCGTAGCCGATGTCCAGCTCGTCGTGCACCGCGACCACCCGGTCCGGCGGCACCTTGTGGAACTGGGCCAGGCCGGCCACCGGCCCCCCGGAGAGGTTCATGTACGTCAGCGGCTTGACCAGCACCAGCTTCGGTCCGCCGAACCCGAGCCGTCCCTCGGCGACCTCCGCCACCGCCCGCTTGTGCCGGCCGAATCTCGCCCCGAGCCGGCCCGCCAGCAGGTCGGCCACCATGAAGCCGACGTTGTGCCGGTTGCCGGCGTACTCCCGGCCCGGGTTGCCCAGGCCGACCACCAGCCACGGCCCCGTCTCGTCCGTCACGCCCCGCCCCTCCCGCTGCTCGCCGTCATCCGTCCGCCCGGACACCGATACGCCGACAGGCGCCCCCGACCGTGCGGGGACGCCTGTCGCAACGAAGCGGACCGGTCAGGCCTCGGTCTTCGCCTCGGCGTTCTCGTCGCCCTCGGCGGCCGGAGCCTCGGCGCCCTCGGCGGTCTCCTCGCCGACACCGGCCTCGGCCTCCTCGGCGGCCTCCTCGACCTCGGGGAGGGTGGCCTCGAGCTGCTCGGCGGTCGGCGCGGCCGTCACCGAGGCGACGGTCTGGTCCGCGTCGGCGGCCAGCTCGACGCCGGCCGGCAGCTGCACGTCACCGGCGGTGACCTGGGTGCCGGCCTCCATGCCCTCGATCGAGGCCTCCAGGTGGTCCGGCACCTTGGTGGCGTCGGCGGTGACCGACAGGGTGTCGTGGTCGTGGACGATCAGGGTGTCCCTCGCGGCCTCGCCGGTCAGCTGGACCGGGACGTCGACGGTGACCTTCTCGCCCCGGCGGACCAGCAGCAGGTCCACGTGCTCGAAGGTGTCCTTGAGCGGGTCACGCTGGATCGCCTTCGGCAGCGCCAGCACCTGGGTGCCGTCGCTGACCTCGATCGCGAAGAGCTGGTTGGCACCGCCCTTGCGGATCGCCGCGGCGAACTCACGGGACGGCAGCGCGATGTGCTTGGGCTTCTCGCCGTGGCCGTACAGCACGGCGGGCACCTTGCCGGCCCGGCGGGTACGACGGGCACCACCCTTGCCGAACTCGGTACGGGGCTCGGCGCTGATCTTTACCTCGGACACGGGGAAACTCCTGATGCTTTCGCTGCGGCGGCTTGTCGTCTGGCGGTGCTGGGGCGAGGGGCTCGCTGGGGCTCATGCGTCGAGAACGACTGCCCGGAGCACCGCGTCGATGACGGTGCCTCCGTGCGGCGCTTTGTCAGCGGCCCGCCGGGCACCCTCGCCGTGGCAACCGCACCAGTCTACCCGAGCTGATTCCGCGCGCTCCGGCAGTCCCCTTATCACCGTTCCCGCAGGCCCGCAGGGCGATACGGACCCGCCCGCCGGCACCCGCCCGCAGGCGCCCGCGCGGCGGTCGACACCGGACCGGGGGCGGCGGCGCCCAGCCGGCCCGGCGTCGGACGGTCAGCTCAGGCCACCGAAGAGGGTGGTCACCGACCCGTCGTCGAAGACCTCGCGGATCGCCCGCGCCAGCAGCGGCGCGATCGACAGCACGGTGATCTTGTCGAGCTGCTTCTCGGGCGGCAGCGGCAGCGTGTTGGTCACCACGACCTCGCTGATCGGGCTGTTCTTCAACCGCTCGGTCGCCGGGTCGGAGAGCAGCGCGTGGGTCGAGGCGACGATCACGTCGGCCGCGCCGGACTCGCGCAGGATGTCCGCCGCCTTGCAGATCGTGCCGCCCGTGTCGATCATGTCGTCGACGACCAGGCAGACCCGCCCCTCGACCTCACCGACCACCCGGTTCGCCACCACCTGGTTCGGCTTCAGCGGGTCCCGGGTCTTGTGGATGAACGCCAGCGGGCAGCCACCCAGCCGGTCCGTCCACCGCTCGGCCACCCGCACCCGGCCCGAGTCCGGCGCGACCACCGTCATGGGGCGGCCGGCGTACTTGTGCTCGACGTACTCGGCGAGGATGTCCATCGCGAAGAGGTGGTCGACGGGGCCGTCGAAGAAGCCCTGGATCTGCGCGGTGTGCAGGTCGACGGTGAGGATCCGGTTCGCCCCGGCCGTCTTCAGCAGGTCCGCCACCAGCCGGGCCGAGATCGGCTCCCGGCCGCGGTGCTTCTTGTCCTGCCGGGCGTACGGGTAGAACGGCAGCACCACGGTGATCCGCTTGGCCGAACCGCGCTTCAGCGCGTCGATCATGATGAGGGTCTCCATGACCCACGTGTTGACCCCGTGCGTGACGGACTGCACCACGAAGGCGTCCGAACCGCGCACCGAGTCCTTGAACCGTACGAAGATCTCGCCGTTGGCGAACTCGTACGCGTCGGCCGGCGTCGGCGCGACGCCGAGCACCTCACCGATCTCCTTGGCCAACTCCGGAAAGCCACGTCCGGAAAAAAGCATCAGGCTCTTGCGGTTTTCGGCGACGATGCTGCCCATGGGCCCGTCTGCTCCCGTTGGTCGGTGGTACCCGGCGGTGGTGGTGGGCCGGGGACTATTCGGTTGCAGTATCCCCCGCGCCCGAGGCCGACCCGACCGGCTCGGCATCCCCGTGGATTGCCTCACCTTCACTTGCCCGGGATCCCGGCGCCGACGCATCCTCATCGGCCGCCTGGGCGCGCGCCGCCGCTTCGGCGGAGGCCGTACCGGCCCGCTTGCGGGCCACCCAGCCGTCGATGCTGCGCTGCGGCGCACGGGTCACCCCGAGCGCGCCCGGCGGCACGTCCTGCGTGATGGCGCTGCCCGCCGCCACGTACGCCCCGGCGCCCACCTCGACGGGCGCGATGAGGCTGGTGTCGCAGCCGATGAACGCGGCCTCGCCGACCGTGGTGCGGTGCTTGTTCACCCCGTCGTAGTTCACGAAGATCGTCGCCGCGCCGATGTTCGCCTTCGCGCCGATCGTCGCGTCGCCCACGTACGACAGGTGCGGCACCTTCGCGCCCGCGCCCACCTCCGAGTTCTTCACCTCGACGAACGTGCCGACCTTGGCCTTCTCGGCCAGCCGGGCGTCCGGCCGCAGGTACGCGTACGGCCCGACGCTGGCGCCCGGGCCGACCTCCGCGCCCACGGCGTGGCTGCGCAGCACCGTGGCGCCCGGGCCGACGACGGTGTCGATCAGCGTCACGTCCGGCCCGACCACCGCGCCCGTGCCGACCACCGTGCCGCCGCGCAGCTGGGTGTTCTGGTCGACCACGGCGTCGCGGTCCAGGGCGACCGTCACGTCGATCCAGGTGGTGTCCGGGTCGAGCAGGCTGACCCCGGTGCGCATCCAGGCCTCGTTGACCCGGTCGCGCAGCAGCCGGCGCAGCGTGGCCAGCTCGACCCGGTCGTTGCAGCCCAGCGTCTCCACGTGGTCCGCCGCCACGTGCACCGCCACCGGCTCACCGGCCGAGCCCAGCAGGGCGAAGACGTCGGTCAGGTACTCCTCGCCCTGGTCGTTGTCGGTCGACAGCTTGCCCAGCGCGTCGCGCAGCCGGGCGGCGTCGAACGCGTAGATGCCGGCGTTGATCTCCCGGATCGCCCGCTGCGCGCCGGTGGCGTCGCGCTCCTCGACGATCTGTTCGAGCCGCCCGTCGGCGTCGCGCACGATCCGGCCCAGGCCGGTCGGGTCGGGCACCTCGGCGGCGAGCACGGTCGCCGCCGCCCCCGCGCCCTCGTGCGCCTCCACCAGCGCGGCCACCGTCTCCGGGCGGAGCAGCGGCACGTCGCCGTTGATGACGACCACGGTGCCGGTGGCCTCCGGCGCGGCGTCCAGCGCGATCCGGACGGCGTGCCCGGTGCCGAGCTGCTCGGCCTGGAGCACCGGGGTGGCCTCGGGGGCGATCTCCGCGAGGTGCGCGCGGACCTGGTCGGCGCCGTGCCCCACCACGACCACCGTGCGGTCCGCGGCCAGCGGCGCGGCGGCGGCCAGCACGTGACCGACGAGGGTGCGGCCGAGCAGCGGGTGCAGCACCTTGGGCAGCGCCGACTTCATCCGCTTGCCCTCACCGGCGGCGAGCACGACAACGGTGCGGAGGTGGGGCTGGGACACGACACGGGCTCCCGTCGGGACGGCGAACAATCTCGCGGCCATGCTAACCAGACATCGTCACGCGACGAGCGGAAGCTCCCGGGAGAGGACTCGAACCCCTACAATCAGGACCAAAACCTGACGTCCTGCCATTAGACGACCCGGGACGGTCTAAAACGGGCAAACTGATCAGCTTGCCGGACTCCTACACCTTAGCGCCCCTCGCCCGTGACGCCATCGCTCATTTCCTTCATGATCCCTTCAACCGTCCGGTAGAGGCGGCTCGATCGCGGGGCGTAGACCGCGAACGACAGCTTGGGCATTCATCCCCGACGCTGTCCCATGCGCGCCCGGGGAACCTAAGTTACGGTGACGTAGGCGTAACTTCGTGATCATCGCGTCCCTCTGCGAGGTGCCATGTCCGCCACGTCCCTCGACCCGACGGCCGGCCCGAAGCCCCTCACCCAGGGCACCCAGTCCCGGGGCATCCTGATCGCCCTCTGGGCGTTCGTGGTGATCCCCTTCCTGGCCCTCGTCGCCGCCGTGCCGGTGGCCTGGGGCGGCTGGCTGAGCTGGACCGACGTGGCCGTCGCCGGGTTCTGGTACGTGGTCTCCGGGCTGGGCATCACGGTCGGCTACCACCGGTACTTCACGCACGGGTCGTTCAAGGCGAAGCGCTGGCTGCGGATCGCGCTGGCGGTCTCCGGTTCGCTGGCCGTGCAGGGCGAGATCATCCAGTGGGTGGCCGACCACCGGCGCCACCACGCCTTCTCCGACCTGGAGGGCGACCCGCACTCGCCGTGGCGGTTCGGGGAGAGCGTCCGCGGCCTGACCAAGGGCCTGTTCCACGCGCACGTCGGCTGGCTCTTCGGCCGCGAGTTGTCCAACCGGAAGCGGTTCGCCCCGGACCTGCTCGCCGACCGGGACATCAACCGGGTGGACCGGCTCTTTCCGCTGCTGGTGGTGGTCTCGGTACTCGGTCCCGCGCTGATGGGCGGCCTGCTCACCTGGTCGTGGCGGGGGGCGCTGTCCGCCCTCTTCTGGGCCGGCCTGGTGCGCATCGCGCTCCTGCACCACGTGACCTGGTCCATCAACTCCGTCTGCCACGTCTACGGGGAGCGGCCGTTCGCGATGCGCCAGGGCGACCGCGCGTCGAACTTCTGGCCGCTGGCGCTCGTGTCGTTCGGCGAGAGCTGGCACAACCTGCACCACGCCGACCCGACCAGCGCCCGGCACGGCGTACTGCGCGGCCAGGTGGACGTCTCGGCCCGGGTGATCTGGCTGTTCGAGAAGGTCGGCGCGGCCTGGGACGTGCGCTGGCCGAAGCCCGAGCGCATCGCGGCGAAGCTCGTCGGGCCGGCCCCCGGGCGGTAGCGCGGGCGGTGGGCGCGGGGGTCGCCTGGCAGGATGGCCGGGTGACCGAGCGAAGCGGGGGCGGCGCCGGGCGGCCCGGCGACACGGGTGCGGTGCCCGCCGCGGATACGGTCGCAGGGGGCGGCGGCGCCACCCGACCGACGACCGGCGAGGGGGCGACGTGACCCAGCGCGGCGGCGGCACCATCGGACGACAGGGCGTCACCGAGCGCCGGCGGAGTGACGAGAACATGGCGGATGTCCCTGGCAGCGACGGCTCGACCGGCCGGCGGCGGGCGGTTCCCGCCGCGGCCCCCAAGCCCTCCTCACGCGTACGCATGTCGGCGGCCCAGCGTCGGGAGCAGTTGATCTCGACCGCCCGGCAGATCTTCGCCGAGCGCGGCTTCGACGCCACCTCCATCGAGGAGGTGGCGGCGCGCGCGAAGGTCTCGAAGCCGGTGGTCTACGAGCACTTCGGCGGCAAGGAGGGGCTCTACGCGGTGGTGGTGGACCGGGAGGTCCGGGCCCTGCTGGACCGGATCACCACGGCCCTGACCGCCGGGCACCCCCGCGAGTTGCTGGAGCAGGCGGCGCTGGCCCTGCTGACCTACATCGAGGAGGAGACCAGCGGCTTCCGGGTGCTGGTGCGCGAGTCGCCGGTGCTGTCCGCCGCGGGCAACTTCAGCAGCGTGATGAACGACGTGGCGCACCAGGTGGAGCACATCTTGGGCGCCGAGTTCTCCAGCCGGGGCTACGACCCGAAGCTGGCCGAGCTCTACTCGCAGGCGCTGGTGGGGATGGTGGCGCTGACCGGCCGCTGGTGGCTGGAGGTGCGCAAGCCGCGCAAGGAGACGGTGGCCGCGCACCTGGTCAACCTGGCCTGGAGCGGGCTGTCGCACCTGGAGGCGAAGCCGAGCCTGATCACGGTGCGGGGCCGCTGACCCCGGCGTCGGGTCAGCGGCTGTGGGCCTCGGAGACCGGGTGGTGCCGGCGCCGCCGCTCCTCCTCGGCGTGCTCGTCGGTGCCGACCTTGTCGTACAGGCCGGTGCCGAGCAGGAGCAGGCCGAAGAGCATCGACACGATGACCGTGGACATCGAGAAGTTGAGGAAGTTGGCCTCCGTCTGGAGCACGGACATCATGAGGAGGCTGGTGACCAGGAAGACGACGCCGGCGGTCAGGTTCATGTAGTGGCCGAGGTTGCCGCGCCGCGACGCCCCGATGATGAGCACGATCCCGAAGGCGACGGAGGCCAGCGAGAAGGCCAGGTTGGTGCGGAGCCCGAGGGCCCAGTTGTCGCCCCGGTCGAAGAGCGGGTCGCCCCAGGTCAGGACGACGCCCCAGACGCCGAACACCAGGATGTAGAGCCCCACCAGGCCGGCGAGGACCCGGTAGACCGACCGCGCCGGATGGTTCACGGGAAAGTGCGGCATGACCCCTCCACCAATCAGGACATTCGCCCCGATTGTCCCTCGGAGGAGGTCATCCGTCCGCCAAACCGCTCAAGGCGCAGCCGACAACGGCGGAACGAAAAGATCCCACCCCACCGGGCCGCAGCGGCCGGACGGAGCGGGACCACGTCGGTTTTCGCCGGAGCCCGACCCGTGCAGGGATCAAGCCTGACCGCCCGGAGCGGGTCGGGCTCCGGCGAAAACCCACCAAACCACTCAGAGCACGAGGCGGGCCTTCTGCCAGGCCTCCTGCTCCTTCTCGGTGCCGACCTTGCCGTACATGCCGACCATCAGCAGGACCAGGCCGACCACCATCAGCGCGATGACGGTGAAGATGCTGAAGTTGAAGATGTTGGCCTCGGTCTGAATGAAGGCGAGACCGGCGAGGCTGAGCACCATGATGGCGTACGCCAGCCACTGGTTGATCATGACGTCGATGTTGCGGCCGATCGCGGTGCCGGCCAGCACCGCGGCCCCCAGCAGGGCGCTGAGCAGCGAGAAGCCGAGGTTCGTCCCCTGGCCGAGGACCTGGGTGTCATCCTGGGCGAGGACCTCGTTGCCGGCGCTCGCGACGATGCCGAGCACGCCGAAGGCCACCAGGTACAGACCGGTCAGCCCGCCGATCGCCCGGTAGACCGGCCGCGCGGGGTGGTTGACGGGGGTGTGGGCCATGTCTGAGTCTCCAACGCCGTTCGGGTGAGGGGTCGCCGACGATTGTCCCGCACGCCGGGGTGTGACGCCGCACACGGGGGCCTCCGGTGCGGCGCCGCGACCACGTGGCGGCTCAGACCGCCGGGATCTCGTCGGCCAGGGCCAGCCAGGACTCCTCGGTCCGCTCCCGCTCGGCCCGCAGCTCCTTGAGCTGGGCGTCGAGCTCGGCGACCTTGGCGTAGTCGGTGGCGTGCGCGGCGAGCTGGTCGAGCAGCGTCGCCTCCTTCTGCTCCAGCTTGGCGACCTGCCGTTCCAGCCGGGCCAGTTCCTTGCGGGCCTGCCGCGCCTCGGCGGCGGACATGCCGGTCGCGGCGGGGGTGCCGGCGTCGGCGGCGGGGGTGACCTCCGGCATGGCGGGGCCGGGCCGGCCGGCGGCCCGGGCGAGGTACTCGTCGACGCCGCCGGGCAGGTGCACCAGCCGGCCGTCGCCGAACATGCCGTACGCGACGTCGGTGACGCGTTCGATGAGGTAGCGGTCGTGGCTGGCCACGATGATGGTGCCGGGCCAGGAGTCGAGCAGGTCCTCCAGCGCGGCGAGGGTGTCGGTGTCCAGGTCGTTGGTGGGCTCGTCGAACAGGAGCACGTTCGGCTCCCCGGCGAGCAGCCGGAGCATCTGCAACCGGCGGCGCTCGCCGCCGGAGAGGTCGCTGACCGGCGTCCAGAGCCGCCGGTCGTCGAAGCCGAAGACCTCGGCGAGCTGGGCGGCGGAGACCTCCCGGTCGCCGAGCTGCACCCGCCGGGCGACCTCCTCCACCGCTTCGAGCACGCGCAGGTGGCCGGGCAGCTCGGCCAGCTCCTGGGAGAGGAAGGCCGGCCGGACGGTGGAGCCGGTGGCGAAGCGCCCGCCGTCGGGGCGGGTGATGCCGGCCAGCATCCGCAGCAGGGTGGTCTTGCCCGCCCCGTTGCGGCCGAGGACGGCGATCCGGTCGCCGGGGCCGACCTGCCAGGTGACGTCGCGCAGGATCTCCTTCGGGCCGGCGTGCAGGGTGACCTGCGCCAGGTCGTACACCTGCTTGCCGAGCCGGGCGGTGGCGAGCCGTTGCAGCGACATGGTGTCGCGGGCCGGCGGGACGTCGGCGATGAGCGCGTTGGCGGCGTCGATGCGGAAGCGCGGCTTGGAGGTGCGGGCGGGCGGCCCGCGCCGCAGCCAGGCGATCTCCTTGCGGAGCAGGTTCTGCCGGCGGGCCTCGGTGGCCGCGGCGACCCGCTCGCGCTCGACCCGGGCGAGGGTCCAGGCGGCGAAGCCGCCCTCGTACGCCCGGACGGTCTGGTCGGCGACCTCCCAGGTGGTGGTGCAGACCGCGTCGAGGAACCACCGGTCGTGGGTGACCACGACCAGGGCGCCCCTGCGGCCGACGAGGTGCTTCGCCAGCCAGTCGACGCCGCCGACGTCGAGGTGGTTGGTGGGCTCGTCGAGGATCAGCAGGTCGGACTCGCGGACCAGCAGCGCGGCCAGCGCGACCCGCCGCCGCTCGCCGCCGGACATCGGGCCGACGGGCTGGTCGAGGCCGAGGTGGGGCATGCCGAGGCCGTCGAGGATGGCCCGGACGCCGGCGTCGCCGGCCCACTCGTGCTCGGCGCCCATGCTCTCGCCGAGCCAGGCGGTGCCGAGCACCACGTCCCGGACGGTGGCCTCGGGGGCGAGCTGGAGGGTCTGCGGCAGCCAGGCGACCCGCAGGTCGCGGCGGTGGGTGACGCGCCCGTCGTCCGGTTCCTCGATCCGGGTGAGCAGCCGCAGCAGGGTGGACTTGCCGGCACCGTTGAGGCCGACCACGCCGATCCGGTCGGCGTCGTCCAGGCCGAGCGAGACGTCGGTGAGCAGCGGCCCGGCGGCGCCGTAGCCCTTGGACACCCGGTCCAGGTTGACGATGTTGGCCACGACCTCACCTCCCATGATCAAGGCGTCCCGGTGCCGGTCGGCACCTGGGACGCCTGAGCCTCCCAGCGTACGCGGGCGCCGGGGCCCCTCCCGGCCGGAGCCGGGCGTACCGCGGGTCAACCGGCGGGGCGGCCGGCTTGTTCCAGGTCAGCGGGCCGGGGCGCCGGCAGCCTCCGGGCCGGGGCGTCCGGTCGGCGGGCCCGGGGCCGCCCGCTCGCGGCCCGGGGGCCTCCGGTGGCGCAAGGCGGCCCGTCCGGTCAGGCGATCCGCGCGCCGGCGACCGGGCCGTGGGCGGTGCGCGCCTCGCGGCACACCTCGGCGGTGGTCAGTTCCGCGGCGATCCGCTCGGCGTCGGCGGCGTCCGCGGCGAGGAAGACGCAGGTCGGCCCCGAGCCGGAGACGATGCCGGCCAGCGCGCCGGCCGCCTCGCCGGCCTTCAGCGTCTCCGCCAGCGACGGGCGCATGGTCAGCGCGGCGTCCTGGAGATCGTTGCCGAGCGTCTTGGCGAGCACCCGCGGGTCGCGCTGGCGCAGCGCGGCGAAGAGCGCGTCGGTGCTGCCCAGCGGCTCACCGGCGGTGCCGGCGTCACGGAGCCGGTCCAGTTCCCGGTAGGCGGCCGGGGTGGAGAGGCCGCCGTCGGCCACGGCCACCACCCAGTGCCAGGTGGTGGGGCGGGCCAGCACGGGGCTGACCGTCTCGCCCCGGCCGGTGCCGAGGGCGGTGCCGCCATGGATCAGGAACGGCACGTCGGAGCCGAGGTCGGCGGCGATCCGGGCCAGTTCGTCGCGGGACAGCCCCGTCCCCCAGAGCGCGTCGCAGGCGACCAGCGCCGCGGCCGCGTCGGCGCTGCCCCCGGCCAGCCCGCCGGCCAGCGGGATCTGCTTGCGCAGGTGCAGCCGGGCGTGCGGCGGCACCCCGGCGTGGCCGGCGAGGGCGTGGGCCGCCCGGATGGCCAGGTTGGTGTCGTCCAGGGCCAGCTCGCCGGCACCCTCGCCCTCCATCGTGAGGGTGAGCGTGTCGCCCCGACGGGCGGTCAGCTCGTCGTAGATCGAGATCGCGTGGTAGACGGTGTTCAGCTCGTGGTAGCCGTCGCGGCGCAGCGGCCCCACCCCGAGGTGCAGGTTGACCTTGGCGGGCACCCGGACCCGCACCGGTCCGCTGGCTCCGCGCCGCCGCTGCTCGTCCTCGTCGTCCGGTCCCCACGCCTCGGTCACGGGCGTCAGCCTACTGCGCGGCGGGTGGGGCGACCGGGGCCGACGCGGCGATGGCGGCGAACTGCGCGACGGTGAGTGACTCCCCACGCGCGCCGGGGTCGACGCCGGCGGCGGTGAGCGCCGCGGCGGCCCGGTCCGCGCCGCCGGCCCAGCCGGCCAGCGCGGCGCGCAGGGTCTTGCGGCGCTGCGCGAACGCCGCGTCCACCACGGCGAAGACCCGTTCCCGGGGTACGTCGGCGCGGGGCGGCTCGCGGCGGGCGAAGGCGACCAGCCCGGAGTCGACGTTCGGCACCGGCCAGAAGACGTTCGGCGGGACCTTGCCGGCGGCGCGGGCTGAGGCGTACCAGGCGAGCTTGACCGACGGCACGCCGTACACCTTTGAGCCGGGGCCGGCGACGAGCCGGTCGGCGACCTCCTTCTGCACCATCACCAGCCCGTGCCGCAGGCTGGGCAGCTCGGCGAGCAGGTGCAGCACCACCGGCACGGCCACGTTGTAGGGCAGGTTCGCCACCAGCGCGGTCGGCGCCGGGTCGGCCAGCTCGGCGGCGCGCACGCGCAGCGCGTCGGCGTGGTGCACGCTCAGCCGCGCCGCGTCGGGCCCGGCGTGCCGGGCGGCGGTGTCCGGCAGCGCGCCGGCGAGCGTCGGGTCCAGCTCCACGGCGTGCACGTGCGCGGCGGCCGGGAGCAGGGCGAGGGTGAGGGAGCCGAGACCGGGGCCGACCTCCAGCGCCACGTCGTCCGGGGCCAGCCCGGCGGCGGTGACGATGCGCCGCACGGTGTTCGGGTCGTGCACGAAGTTCTGGCCGAGCCTCTTGGTGGGGGTGACGCCCAGCCGGGCGGCCAGTTCCCGGATCTCCGCCGGGCCGAGGAGACCGGTCACGCCCCGTAGCCTATGCGGGCGGCTGCGGGGGTGCGCGCGCCAGGGGCCCGCCCGCTCACCACGGGCCGAAGACGCGGTCGCCGGTGGTGGAGATGGCGGCGCAGAGCCGGTCCAGGTCCGTGCCGGTCGTCTCGGCCAGCGACCGTACGGTCAGCGGGATCAGGTACGACGCGTTCGGCCGGCCCCGGTGCGGCATCGGGGTCAGGTAGGGCGCGTCGGTCTCCACCAGGATCTGCTCGACCGGGGTCAGCGCGGCGGCCTCCCGCAGCGCGGTGGCGCTGCCGAAGGTGACCGTGCCGGCGAAGCTGAGCAGGTAGCCCCGCCGGACGCACTCGCGGGCGAAGTCGGCGTCGCCGGAGAAGCAGTGCAGCACCACGGTGTCCGGCGCGCCCTCGTCGTCGAGGATGCGCAGCACGTCGGCGTGCGCGTCCCGGTCGTGGACGACCAGCGCCTTGCCGTACCGCTTGGCGATGGCGATGTGCGCCCGGAAGCTCTCCTCCTGCACGGCGCGCCCCTCCTCGCCGGTGCGGAAGAAGTCCATGCCGGTCTCGCCGATCCCGCGCACCCGGTCCCGGGCGGCGAGCGCCTCGACCTCGCGCAGCGCCTCGTCCAGGTCGGGCAGGCGGGGGGCCTCGTTCGGGTGCAGCGCCACGGTGGCCAGCACGGCCGGGTGGGTGTCGGCGACGTCGGCCCCCCAGCGGGAGGAGGCGACGTCCACCCCGACCTGCACCAGCCGGTCGACGCCCACCGAGGCGGCGACGGCCACGGCCACGGCGACCGGGTCCTCGGCGGGCCCGCCGCCCGGGTCCCCGTCCGGCCGCGGGGGCACGCCGGCCTCGCTGACGGTGATGTCGAGGTGGGTGTGGCTGTCCAGCACGGGGCGGGGCAGCGGTTCGGGCACGGGCGGGAACTCCCCGGCCCGGCGGGCGGCGCGCTGCTTGCGGGTTTCGGTGGGCTCGCTCATCGCGGCCAGCATCACACACCGCCGGTGGCCCGTGTTCCGGGGACGCCATCGGCTGTTCACCGGGGCGGCACATCTCGCGCCTAGCGTCGTCGGCGTGACCATGACCCCTCGGACCAGCGGCGACGGCCCGCGCGTGACCTACGGGGGCGTGGTGTACCCGGCGCAGGAGATCGCCCGGGGGGCGGCGTACGAACTGTTCAGCGCCGAGGAGACGCCCGGCTTCGACTGGGCGCCCCGCCCCGGCACCGCGCTGCCGTGGCGCAGGTTCGTGCACGCCACCGAGGTCACCGTCGTGCATCCGGCGGCGGATCCGGGCGACGAGGCGGAGTCCCCGCTGCTGGTGCCGCTGCACCGGGAGCGGGGCTGGGCGCACGTGCAGCAGCTCAGCCAGCAGCCGGCGGCGGCCGGTGACCCGACGCTGGCGGCGGTGCGCGCCTCGGCCGTGCTGCGGCGGGGCACCCGGATGGTGAAGGTGCTCTCCGCGCGGCAGCTCGCCGGGTACGTGCGCGGGTGGCTGCCGCACGGCTTCTGTCACCGGGAGCACGACGTGGCGCACCTGCGTACGCCGGCGGCGACGGCCGTGCTGCGCACCGACGGCACGGACGGGCCCGACGGCGCGGACGTGACGTACGCGCTGCGCTGGCGGGCGGCCGACCCGGCCGACTACGACGTGCCGGCCGGCGGGGCGCACCGGGGGCTGACCGCGCTCGCGCCCCGGGACCGGCTGGGCGGGGCGGTGCTCGGCACCGGGTTCGTGCCCAGCAGCGCCCAGCTCGTCCCGGAGTTCGTGACCCGGGACTTCGCGGACCTGCCGATGCCGGCGAACGCCACCCTGCTCGCCTACCCGCCCGATGGCACGGAGGTGGTGCTCTACGCCTACCAGGCCGAGCAGCGCGGCTGGCTGCGGATGGTCGGCCCGCAGTGGCGGCACCTGCTGGCGGCGGTGCCGGGGCTCAACCCCGACCAGGAGTACGTGCCGACCGGCGAGGCGCCCCCTTCCACCCGGCTGGTCGGCGGCTACGCCGACGGCGAGTACGAGGCGGTGGCGGACCTGCCGGGCGGGTTCCGGGTGCTGGCGATGACCCGGGCCGCCCGGTACCCGGTGGAGTGGGTGGCCCGCCGGCTGCGACAGGCCGACTGGCGGGGCGTGCCCTGCCTGGTGCTGCGGGAGGAGTCCGGGTGGCTGCGCCTGCGCCTGCGTCGGCCCGGCCCGGACGCGGTGGCGGAGACCGGGGCGCAGTGCCAGGAGCGGGGCGTCTACGAGACCTGGGCGCCCGCGGCCGAGGTCACCGAAGACCGCGTGGTGGACCTGCCGTACGAGCTCTGACCGGTCGACCGGACGGAGGAACGGCAACCGGCCGGGGACGCACCGCGACCGCGTGGTGCCTCCACCCGACGGGGGCATAACGGCGCGCGGGGTGGGAAAGCGCGGGCGTCCGACCGTCACGGGACCAGGAGACGCGCATGCCTTTCATCACCGTGGGGACGGAGAACTCCGCCCCCATCGACCTGTACTACGAGGACCACGGCTCCGGTCAGCCGATCGTGTTGATCCACGGCTTCCCGTTCAGCGGGTCGACCTGGGAGAAGCAGGTCGGGCCGCTGCTGGCCGCCGGGTACCGGACGATCACGTACGACCGGCGGGGGTTCGGCAACTCCGCCCAGCCGGCGTCCGGGTACGACTACGACACGTTCGCCGCCGACCTCGACGTGCTGATGACCGAGCTGGACCTGCGCGACGCGATCCTGGTCGGCCACTCGATGGGCACCGGCGAGGTGACCCGCTACCTGGGCGTGTACGGCTCGCAGCGGGTGGACCGCGCGGTGCTGCTGGCCCCGCTCGCGCCGTTCCTGCTGAAGACCTCGGACAACCCGGAGGGGGTCGACAAGAGCCTCTTCCAGGGCTTCCAGCAGGCCATCGTCGACGACCGGTTCGCCTACCTCACCACCTTCTGCGAGGCCTTCTTCAACTACCAGGAGAACAAGGGCAGGCTGGTCAGCGAGGAGGCGTTCCGGGCGCACTGGGAGATCGGCGCCCGCGCCTCCGCGAAGGGCACCCACGACTGCGTGGACGCCTGGCAGACCGACTTCCGGGGCGACGTGTCCCGGATCGACGTGCCGGTGCTGATCGTGCAGGGCGACTCCGACGCGGTGCTGCCGTACCCGAAGACCGGCCAGCGGTTGCAGCCGATGCTGCCCGGCAGCCAGCTGGTCACCCTGAAGGGCGCGCCGCACGGCACCCCGTGGACGAACGCGGCCGAGGTGAACCGCAGCATCATGGACTTCATCGGGGCACCGGCGATGGCCCGGGCCTGACGCGTACGGACGACCGACGGGCGCGGCCCCCTCGGGGGTCGCGCCCGTCGCCGTGCGGAGGCGGCCGTCAGTCGGCCAGGCGGGCCAGTTCCTCGTCGACGATCGACGGGTCGAGCTTGCGAAAGACCGGCTTCGGGGCGGCCAGTGGCCGGCCGGCCTCCAACGGCACCGACTCCCAGCGCGCGCCGACGGTGTAGTCGCCGGTCAGCACCGGGTACGCGGGCCCGCCGTCGAGGTCCTCGACCTCCTCGATGACCGGCATCGGGGCGTGCACGCCGGTGCCGCCGAGCAGCTCGTGCACCTTCTGCGCGGAGTGCGGCAGGAACGGGGTGAGCAGGGTGTTGGCGTCGCTGACCACCTGGAGGGCGACGTGCAGGATGGTGCCCATCCGCGGCTTGTCGTCCTCGCCCTTGAGCTTCCACGGCGCCTGCTCGGAGAGGTACCGGTTGGCCTCGGCGACCACCCTCATCGCCTCGCCGATGGCCTGCTTCTGCCGGTGCCGGGCGATCAGGTCACCGACGGTGGCGAAGCCGGCCCGGGCGACCGCGAGCAGCGCCTCGTCGGCCTCGGTGAGGCCGGCCGGGTCGACCGGCGGGATCGCGCCGAAGTTCTTCGCCGCCATGGAGACGGACCGGTTGACCAGGTTGCCCCAGCCGGCCACCAGCTCGTCGTTGTTGCGGCGCAGGAACTCGGCCCAGGTGAAGTCGGTGTCGTTGCTCTCCGGGCCGGCGGCGGCGATGAAGTAGCGCAGCGCGTCGGCGTCGTAGCGCTCCAGGAAGTCCCGGACGTAGATGACGACCCGGCGGGAGGAGGAGAACTTCTTCCCCTCCATGGTCAGGTATTCGCTGGAGACCACCTCGGTGGGCAGGTTGAGCCGGCCCAGCCGGCCCGGCTCGCCGTCCCGGCTGCCCTCGCCCGAGTACCCGGAGAGCAGCGCCGGCCAGATCACCGAGTGGAAGACGATGTTGTCCTTGCCCATGAAGTAGTAGCCGCGGGCGTCACCGCCGACGCCGTCGGCAGACGGGACACCGCCCTCGGCGTCCTTCGCGTTCCAGTACTTCCGCCACGCCTCGGGGTCGCCGGAGCGGCGGGCCCACTCGATCGAGGCGGAGAGGTAGCCGATCACCGCGTCGAACCAGACGTAGATGCGCTTGTCGGGGCGGTCCCGCCAGCCGTCGAGCGGGATCGGCACGCCCCACTCCAGGTCGCGGGTGATGGCCCGGGGCTGGAGGTCGTCGAGCAGGTTCCTCGAGAAGCGCAGCACGTTGGGCCGCCAGCCCTCGCGGGTGTCGAGCCACTGCCGCAGCACGTCGGCCAGGGCGGGCAGGTCGAGGAAGAAGTGCTCGGTCTCGACGAACTTCGGGGTCTCCCCGTTGATCCGCGACTTCGGGTCGATCAGGTCGATCGGGTCGAGCTGGTTGCCGCAGTTGTCGCACTGGTCGCCGCGGGCGCTGTCGTAGCCGCAGATCGGGCAGGTGCCCTCGATGTAGCGGTCGGGCAGCGTCCGGCCGGTGGACGGGGAGATCGCCCCCATGGTGGTCTTCGGGACGATGTAGCCGTTGCGGTGCATCCCCTCGAACAGCTCCTGCACCACCGCGTAGTGGTTGCGGGTGGTGGTGCGGGTGAACAGGTCGTAGGAGAGCCCGAGGCCGTGCAGGTCCTCCACGATCACCCGGTTGTAGCGGTCGGCCAGCTCGCGCGGGGTGACCCCGTCGGCGTCCGCCTGCACCTGGATGGGGGTGCCGTGCTCGTCGGTGCCCGACACCATGAGCACGTCGTGCCCGGCCATCCGCATGTACCGGCTGAAGACGTCGGAGGGAACGCCGAAACCGGAGACGTGGCCGATGTGGCGCGGGCCGTTGGCGTACGGCCAGGCGACCGCCGCGAGAACGTGACTCATGACCAGCAAGCCTAGTGACCCGCTCGCGGTGGCCGCGAACCAATAGGGCCCGCGGGTCGGCGGTCCGGCCGGACCGGGTCCGCTCGCTGCCCGATTTGTCGCCGACACGCGGCCTGGGCTGCGGGCCGACGTCGGGGTGGCGGGGTGCAATGAACGTCGTGACTGGCAGACGAGCGGCCCGGGATCGCGACGACCGTCCCACCGGCGAGGCGGACGGCGGTGGGGCGAGGGCGCCGCGTGGCACGGTCGCGCCGCATCCCCGGGTGGTCCCGGCCGCCGCGCCGCCGGAACCGCCCGCCGAGGCCGCCGGGCCGGTGGCGGCCCCGCCGTCCCCCGCGCCCGCCGTCGAGCTGGAGCCCACGACCGGGGCGCCGGTCGACGCCGTGCCGCGCCGGGTCCCCGTCCGGCAGCCGAACCGCTGGCCGCGCCGGGGACGTTCCCCCGCCGTCGGCACGCCCGGCCGGGACGAGGGCGGACGTACGCCGGACGGCGGGGGCGGCGGGCGTACGCCGGACGGCGACGGCGGCGGGGGCGTGTCCGACGGCGACGACGGCGCGTACTGGCCGCCGATCGAGCTGGTGCACTGGGACGGCACGCCGATCCGGGAGGAGCCGCCGCACGAGCGGCAGCGGTCGACCCGGGACGATGCCGCGCGGCGGCGGGCCCCGCGCACCCCGCGTCCGCCCGATCCGCTGCCGGGGCTGGCCGCGCTGCTGGCGCTGAGCCTGGTCGCGGCGTTCTTCGCCTGGGTCAGCGCCGGCCCGTTCTGGCTGGCGGTGGGGCACGCCACGCGGGGCACCGTGGTGATCGCCGACTGCACCGGGGGCGGGCTCACGCAGCGCTGCCGGGGCAACTTCACCGCCGCCGACGAGAGGTGGACCGCGCACGGCGTGCGGGTGGGCGGGGTGACCGCGGAGCGCACCGCGACCGGCACGAGGCTGCCGGCGCGGATGACCGGCCCGGACGGCGGCACCGCGTACGCGGACACCGGCCCGGCCGCACACCTGCGCTGGCTGCTCGGCCTGCTGGTGGTGCTGGGCTGTGCCGCCGGGATCGCCCGGTGGACGGGGTCGACCCGGCTCGCCGACCCCCGCGCCCGCCGCTGGGCGGTGACCGGCGCGCTGGCCGGCCCGCTGGTGATCACCGCCGGCTTCCTCGTCGCCGCCTGGTGAACCCCACGGTTGCAGGGTGCCCGGCCGGGCCGCCGTCGGGTGCCGGCCGGGCCGCGTCGACTCCCGCTCAGGGTCCGGCGTGCACGACGGTGTAGACGTCGCGGCGGCGCAGGCCGTACTCCGTGGCGACCTCGGTGATCGCGTCCCGGCGGGACAGCCCGGCGGCCTCCCGGGCGGCGACGGCGGCCCGCAGCGTGTCGTCGTCGGGCCGCTCGGCCGCCGACTCGGGCGCGCCGGCCACCACGAGGGTGATCTCGCCGCGCGGCTCCCGCTCGGCCGCCCAGTCGGCCAGCTCGCCGAGCGGGCGGCGGACGATCTCCTCGTACGTCTTGGTCAGCTCGCGGCAGAGCGCGGCGGGCCGGTCGGCGCCGAACGCGGCGGCCAGGTCGGCGAGCGCGGCGGCGATCCGGTGCGGCGCCTCGAAGAAGACCAGCGTCCGCTCCTCGGCGGCGAGGGCCCGCAGGCGGGACCGGCGGGCGCCGCCGGTGCGCGGCAGGAAGCCCTCGAAGCAGAACCGGTCGCAGGGCAGGCCGGAGAGCGCCAGGGCGGTGGTGACCGCGCTCGGGCCGGGCGCGGCGGTGACCGGCACGCCGGCGTCCAGGGCGGCCCGGACCAGCCGGTAGCCCGGGTCGGAGACGCTCGGCATGCCGCCGTCGGTGACCAGGGCGACCAGGTAGCCGGCGGCCAGCACGTCGACCAGCTCGGGGGTGCGCCGCTCCTCGTTGCCCTCGAAGTAGGAGACGATCCGGCCGCCGACGGTGACGTCGAGGTCCCGGGCCAGCCGGGTGAGCCGGCGGGTGTCCTCGGCGGCCACCACGTCCGCGGCGGCGAGCACCTCGCGGAACCGGGCGGAGGCGTCGGCGGGGTTGCCGAGCGGTGCGCCGAGCAGGACCAGGCGCCCGGTTTCGGACATTTCACCCACGAGATGCAACTCCTTCATCGACGGCGTTACCGGTATCGGAGACGACGGGCGCCACCGGGCACCTTCGCAGCCTACGATCGCCGGGTGACGAGTGCGTCGACAGCACAGAGCGCGGACCAGGCGGGACCGGATCCCACGGCGGAGGGCCCGCCCCAGGGGGCGTCCCCGGCTTCCGGCGACGGGGTCCCCGGCGTGGTCCGGCGGCGGCTGGCCACCGTCGAGGCCCGGCTGGACGGGCGCTCCTGGCTCGCCACGGGCGTGATCGTCGCGATCGCGGCGATCCTGCGCTTCGTCGGTCTGAGCCACCCGCCGGGCAAGATCTTCGACGAGACCTACTACGCCCGGGACGCCTGGGGGCTGATCGACAAGGGCGTCGAGTGGAACTTCAAGGACGGCGGCCCGTCCTACGTGGTCCACCCGCCGCTGGGCAAGTGGCTCATCGGGCTCGGCGAGTGGGCCTTCGGCTATCAGGACACCGAGCACGGCATCTCGGTGCCGGGGCACCTGACGACGACCGCGCCGGAGTTCGGCTGGCGGTTCTCGGCGGCGGTCGTCGGCACCCTGTCGGTGCTGCTGCTGGTCCGCGTCGGCCGGCGGATGTTCCGCTCGACCGCGCTCGGCTGCGCCGCCGGCCTGCTGCTCGCGCTGGACGGCTTCCACCTGGTGCTGTCCCGCACCGCGCTGCTCGACATCTTCCTGCTCTTCTTCGTGCTCGCCACGTTCGGCGCCCTGGTCCTCGACCGGGACGCCCGGCGCCGCCGGTGGGCCCGGGCGCTGGAGGCCGGCCTGGATCCGGGCCGGCCCGGGCGGGCCGGGCGGCCGGCGGGCGGCTGGCGGAACTGGCCGTGGTGGCGGCTCGCCGCCGGGGTCCTGTTCGGCTGCGCCTGCGCGGTCAAGTGGAGCGCGCTCTACTTCCTGCCCGTCTTCGCGCTGCTGGTCATCCTCTGGGAGGTCGGGGTCCGCCGCTCCGCCGGCGTACGCCGCCCGTGGCGGGACACGCTCCTCGACGAGGTGCCCTGGCTGGTGCTGGCCGGGGTGCTGATCGTGGTCACCTACGTCGGCACCTGGTCCGGCTGGCTGCTCGGCGACGACGGCTACTACCGGCTCGCCGAGCGGTACCCGAACGCCCCGCTGAGCGACACCCCGGTGTTCGGCGCGCTGAACAACCTGATCGAGTACCACAAGGCCGCGTACGGCTTCCACACCGGCCTCGACGACCCGCACAAGTACCAGTCGTGGCCGTGGCAGTGGTTGCTGCTCGGCCGGCCGGTCGCCTTCTACTGGTCCGGCGAGGGGACCTGCGGGGCGCCGAGCTGCGCCTCCGAGATCCTGCTGCTCGGCACCCCCCTGCTCTGGTGGTCGTTCCTGCCCGCCCTGGTGGCGCTGGCCTGGCTGGGCCTGGCCCGGCGGGACTGGCGGGCGGGGGCGATCCTGCTCGTCGTGGCGGCCGGCCTGCTGCCCTGGTTCTGGTTCGCGCTCGACGGCCGGACGATGTTCTCCTTCTACACGGCGCCGGCCCTGCCGTTCCTGGTGCTGGCGGTGGTCTACGTGCTCGGCGCGATCGTCACGCCGGCCGGTCCACCGGGAGCGGTCGCCGCGCAGCCGGGCGACGCCGCCCCTGCCGCCGCGCCCGGCGAGCCGGACGAGGCTCGGGACCGCAGGCTGGTCGGCGGGGTGATCGCCGGGGCGTACGTCCTGCTGGTCGCGCTCTGCTTCGCGTACTTCCATCCGATCTTCGTCGGGAAGCTGCTGCCGTACGCCGAGTGGTCGGCGCGGATGTGGCTGGACGGCCGCTGGATCTGACGGACGGCACGGTGCCCGCCGCGCGGCGGGCACACGGGGAACGGGCCCGCACGCGGTGGCGTGCGGGCCCGTTCGACGTATAAGCGCGCCCCGATCGCCTGCCACGGGGGAAGCGGGCGATTGGGGCGCGCATCAGAAGCTTAACCACCCCGTACCACCGGCACAACGGGTCGACTTCGGTCAGATTTCCGACCCGTGCCACACCGAACGGATGGTTTACATCCGGCATCTTACAGTCCGTCATCCTGCGCAAACGGTACGGATCGGCGACTTCCGCCGGGTTCGGCGTCGGCCACATCGTGCAGCCGACGGGATTCCCACCGGCGGGGAGTTCCCGTAACGTATCGATGAATTTGGTTCTCCAGTCATCCCGTGTCCGGTCTCTCGGCACCCGGGCCGGTTGCACTGTCGGCCAAACCCCCGATCGATTCGGACGGAGTTCGCGATGACCCGTACCCTCCGCTGGGCCGGCGGCCTGCTGGCCACCGTCACCGCCGCCACCCTCGGCCTGTCCGCCCCCGCCCACGCCGCCACCGTCTCGGTGCCGTTGCGCACCCTCGTCGCCGACCTGCCGGTGGCCACCGAGAGCCGCACCGGCTACTCCCGGGACCTGTTCCCGCACTGGACGGATGCGGACTCCGACGGCTGCAACACCCGCTACGAGGTGTTGATCGCCGAGGCCACCACCCGCCCCTCGGTGGGCTCCGGCTGCCAGCTCAGCGGCGGGCGCTGGCGCTCCTACTACGACGGGGCCTCCTGGACCGACCCGTCCGACCTGGACATCGACCACATGGTCCCGCTGGCCGAGGCGTGGGACTCGGGTGCCCGGAACTGGACCACGTCGCGGCGGCAGGCGTTCGCCAACGACCTCGGCGACGTCAGGTCGCTGGTCGCGGTGACCGACAACGTCAACCAGGCCAAGGGCGACCAGGACCCGGCGACCTGGTTGCCGACCTACGAGAAGTGCCGGTACGTCGGCGAGTGGGTCGCGGTCAAGACCCGGTGGCGGTTGAGCGTCGACAGCGCCGAGAAGAGCGCGTTGACCAGCCGGGCGAGTTCCTGCACGAACATCACGCTCACGGTGACCCACGCGTACTGACCGCCGGGCGTGCCGGGGCGGCCGACCGGTCGCCCCGGGCGCGGGTCAGGACGCCCGGGGGTGGCGGGGCAGCCAGCCGATGAACCGGTCCTGAAGGCAGGTGCCGGGCGACGGCGGCAGGTCCTGCGCGGCGGCCGCCAGGCAGGACCCCAGGTACACGCTGAGCATGGCCCGGTCCGCCCGGTACTCCTCCAGCAGCCGGGACCGTTTGGCCGCGCACGGCCAGTCGGCGCCGCAGGTGTCGCAGGTCCAGCCGGGCGCCAGTGGAGCGTGCTCGTCCGCCCCGGACACCGAGGACTCCGCAGCACCGGTCATCGCGCTCCCTCTCCGGTTCACGTGGCGACCGGCCCCGGGCGGGGCGTGGTCGACAATGGATGCCCATCGTCCCCCGGCGACGCCCTGTCAGCGCCGCAGGACGCTCCGGTGTTACGCCTTGCGGTACGTTCACCAACCATGGCCGTCGCGACGCTGACCGTGGACCAGGTGCTGGCCTGGCGGTCCGGTCGACACCTGCTGCACCGGCCGGCGGGCGTACGTCCCGTCGACGTGGTCGGCCGCCTGGTCGGGGTGCAGGCACAGGTCGCCTCCGCCGCCGAGCAGGCCGTCGCCGCGCGGCAGGCCGACCCCCGGCCCGGCGGGGTCGCGGGCGCGCTCGCCGGGCGGCTCCTGGTGCGCACCTGGGCCATGCGCGGCACCCTGCACCTGATGCGCGCCGAGGACGCCCCGGCCTGCCTGTCCCTGCTGGCCGCCGGCCGGTTCTGGGAAAAGGGCTCGTGGCAGCGCGCCTTCGTGACCGTCGACCGGCTGGCGGCGATCGCCGAGGCCGCCGCCGCCGCGCTGGACGGGCGCACGCTCACCCGGGAGCAGCTCACCGCCGAGATCGTCGAACGCACCGGGGACGGGACGGTCGCCGCGCACCTCGACTCCGGGTGGGGGGCCGTGCTCAAGCCGCTGGCCTGGCAGGGCCTGCTGGTGCAGGGGCCGGCCGAGGGCAACCGGGTCACCTTCACCCGACCGGAGACGCTGCTGCCCGGCTGGCCGGGCCTGCCCGGGCCGGAGGAGGCGGCGTCCCGGGTGGTGCCGGCCTGGCTGGGCGCGTACGGACCGGCGAGCCCGGAGACCTTCGACCAGTGGCTGAGCCGGGGCGGCTCGAAGCGGGCCGCGCTGCGCGGCTGGTTCGCCCGCCTCGTCGACGCGGGCGAACTGGTGCCGGTGACCGTCGGCGACCGGCCGGCGTACGCCCGCGCCGCCGACGTGGACGAGATCGCCGCCGCCCGCCCCGACGACGCCGTACGGCTGCTCCCCGCGTTCGACCAGTGGGTGCTCGGGCCGGGCACGAAGGACACCACGGTCGTCCCGGCCGAGCGCCGCTCCTCGGTCAGCCGGGCCGCCGGGTGGATCTCGCCGGTGGTGGTGCACCGGGGCCGGGTCGTGGGCACCTGGGAGGCCCGCGACGGGGAGCCGGTGGTGGACCTGTGGCCGGGGTCGCCGCCGGTGCCGGCCGACGCGCTCGACGCCGAGCGGGCGCGCGTGCGGTCGTACCTGTCGGGGGACGGCGATGCGTGACCTGCTGCCGCCGGCCGTGGCGGTGGCCGTGGCCGGGCCGTCGGACTGGACGGGCGAGCTGCTGCCGGCCGAGCGGGCCTGCCTGGGCGAACGCGCGGTGGAGAGCCGCCGCCGCGACTTCACCGCCGGGCGGGTGTGCGCCCGCCGGGCGATGGCCGCCCTCGGCGTGCCCCCGGTCGCGGTGCCGGCGGCGGCGGACCGGTCGCCGGTCTGGCCGGCCGGCGTGGTCGGCGCCATCACGCACACCCGCGGCTACTGCGCGGCGGTCGCGGCCCGTGCCGGCGAGGTCCGGTCGGTCGGCATCGACGCCGAGGGGCACCGCGAGCTCAACGCGGGCGTACGCCGGCTGGTCTGCCTGCCCGAGGAGGAGGACCGGTGTGCCCGCCTGCCGGCGGGGACCTCCTGGCCGGCGGTGGTGTTCAGCGTCAAGGAGACGGTCTACAAGGTGTGGCACCCGGTCGTCGGCACGTGGCTGGACTTCCACGACGCCTTGGTGGAGCTCGATCCGGAGGCCGGCACGTTCACCGCCCGCATCGCGCCGGCGCGGCGCGACGCCGCCCCGGTGGCCGAGCCGCCCGCGCTGGTCACCGGCCGGTTCAGCGTCGACGACGCCCTGGTCCGCACCGCCGCCGTGCTGCTGCCCCGTTGACCCGGGCAGAGCGTCCGAACAGGGGACAGCGCGGCGCTGCCGGAGACGCGAAGATGGTCCGTTGTCCGCGCACGGTAGCGTCAGCCGCGTTTGCCGTCGTCGTCAGGTGCCTAGGAGTACGGTGAGTCACCCCCCGCCCCCTTACGGGCCTCAGGATCCGAACCAGCCGAACCCGGAGCAGCAGCCGCAGCCGTACCCGACGGCCCCGATGCCGCAGTTCCCCGGCGAACAGGGCGGCTACCCGCCCCAGCCGCCGACCTCCGGCGCCCCGCAGGCCACGGGCGACCCGTGGGCCCCCCTCCCGCCCGTGCCGCCGCAGCAGTCGGCCGGCGACCCGTGGGCCGCGCCGCAGCCGCCGGTCTCCGGGGCCCCGCAGCCGCCGGTCTCCGGAGCGCCGGGCGAGCCGTGGGCCGCCCCGCACCAGCCGACCTCGGGCACCCCCTACCCGCCGGTGTCCGGCACGCCCGGCTACCCGCCCGGCCCGCAGGGATACCCGCCCGCCGGGCCCGGCTACCCGCTGGGTGCGCCGCATCCGGTCGCCGCCCCGCCGAAGAAGAACAAGACCGTCCTGATCGTCGTGGCCGTGGTGGCCGTGCTGGCCCTGCTCTGCTGCGTCGGCGGCATCGTCGCGCTCGTCGCCGGCGCCAACAAGGCGGCGAACGACCTGGAGAAGGCCCTGCCCGCTCCGGGGACCCCCACTCTGCAGCCGGACGGCCCGTCCCCGTCGGCGAAGGACGGCGAGAACTTCAACCTGAAGCCCGGCGCCACCCTGGTCGTCGCCGACGACGAGGGAACCATCGAGATCACGGTCACCCGGTTCACCACGGAGACCAAGGGCTGCCGGGCGTACGCCCCGGACCCGGACAAGGGCATGTACCTGATCGCCCACGTCACCGCGACGGTGACCAAGGGCAAGAGCTCCATCAACCCGTTCTACTTCGAGTGGGTGGCCGCCAACGGCACCACGGCCAACGGCCTGGCGAGCGCGCTCTCCGGCTGCGGCGACACGCTCGGATCCGGCAACAACCTGCGCGAGGGCAGCAAGCGGGCCGGCACGGTGGTGTTCAACGTGGCCGACAAGAACGGCGCGCTGGAATACCGGCACAGGTTCGAGACTGCGGGCTCCTGGAAGCCGTGATCCGCGGATCGTGACGGGAGGCCGGCCCCTCGGGACCGGCCTCCCGCGCCCTTGCCGGCCGATCCCCCGGCTCCGCCCGCCGGCCGTCCCGTGCCCGGGGTCCGTTGCTCGTCAGCGCCCCTGCTCCAGCAGGTCGGCGACCGTGATCAGGGGAGTCACCAGCGACGGCAGCAGGGCGGGATCCTCCAGCCGGCCGGGCCGGTAGGTGATCAGCTCCGCCTCCCGCACGCTCCAGCTCGGCACCGCCCCCGCCAGGTGTGCGGCGATCAGGGTCGGCCCGACCAGCGCCTGCTGCCCCGGCGCCGCCGCGGCCACCCGCCACTGCCGGTCGAACTCCTCGTGCCCGGTGGCGTAGGTGTCGCTGCCGAACAGCGCGCGCCCCAGCTTTGAGAACGCGTGTCGCGGTCCGACCGCGAGCGCCGGGAACGCCCGGCGCAGCCACACCGAGCAGACGACGTACGTGTGGGTCTGCGAGCTGGTCGTCTGGTTGCCGTCCGCGCCGGTGGAGCTGTGCGTCTCGGTGTACGCGTACTCGGCCACGCAGACGGGGCGGCCGTGCAGCGTCCTGGTCAGCGCGAACCGCACGCCCCGCCGGCTCCGGCCCGGCACCCGGTCGGTCCAGGTGATCTCGGGCCGCTCGACGAACGTCCAGCCGTACCGGGCGGCCCACTGCCGCCAGTGTTCCCGCCGCTCCCGCTCCCGCCGGTGGCCCGCCACCACCAGCGCGACGAGGCCCGCCACGACGAGGACGGCCACCGCCGCGCAGCCACCCAGCCAGAACACGCTCGCCATCCGCTCCACGGGCGGCAGCGTAGTGAGCGCCCGCACGCGCGTCGATGCTCGGGACGGTCGCGGGTCCGGCCGCCGGCTCCGTTACGGGGTTCCGTGGACGCCGCGCCGCGCGTTCGTCACCCCGTGTCGTCGCGACCCCTGCCGACCCACTGATCCCACCCCAGACGTCCACGCGATCCATTGATCCACATCTGGCGCGCTGTTTAGCTCACGCCGGCACCGTCGACGACGAGGCTGAATATCTGCCGACACACCAGGAAGAGATCCACAGTGAACAGAATGACGACGGTCCTGCGTCGGATCGCCGCCGCCGCGAGCGCCATGCTGGTGGTCGCCGGGGCCGCGGTCGTCGGGGCCACGCCGGCCGCCGCCGCGAACTACTACTACGAGATGCCGTACCCGGCGGGCGAGTCCTACCGGGTGACCCAGGGCCCGGAGGGCACCTACTCGCACGTCGGCCCGTACAACGAGTACGCCTGGGACTTCGGCCTGCCGGCGAACTACGAGGTCTCCGCCTCGCAGGCGGGCACCATCATCATGTCGAACTGGTCGCCGTACTGGCAGAACGGCATCGAGGTGATCATCCGGCACTCGAACGGCCAGTGCACCCACTACGCGCACCTGAACCGGGCGATCTACAACGCCGGCACCTGGGTGCCGCAGGGCCGGGTCATCGGCTGGTCGGGCAGCACCGGCGCGTCCACCGGCCCGCACCTGCACTTCCAGGTCATCAACTGCAACACCCGGGTGGGCATCCCCGCCACGCTGCAGGGCTGGACGCCGTACACCGGCTCCTGGCCGGTGAGCGTGAACTACTACGCCTGATCGACCCCGCGCTCGCGTAGGAGCCGCATCAGTGGGAATCGTGCATCGCCACTATCCCTTGGCTGATAATCCCACCTACTGATGGAAACGCTTCCAGCGCGCCCCGGCGACGGCCGGTCCGGCGCCCGGATGTCGCGGTCGGGGTGCCGGCAGGCGCCGGCACCCCGACCGAGGGGATCACCATGACGGAGGGAAGTCGGATGGCGGCACGGACGGACGACGCGGTCGAGTTGAGCGTGGTCATACCCACCTACCAGGACGCGCAGTGCCTGGCGCTGACGCTGCGGTCGCTCACCCGGCAGACGGTGGACCCCGGGCGTTTCGAGGTGGTCGTGGTCCGCGACGGCGGCTCCCCCACCGGATACGCCGAGGCCGTCGAGGCGGCCGCCGGGCTCGACCTCCGCCTCCTGGAGTTCCCCAGGCGGCGGGGACGCTCCGCCGCCCGCAACGAGGCGGTCCGGCGCACCCGGGCGCCGCTGCTGCTGTTCCTCGACGCCGACTCGTACGCCGCCCCGCAGTTGCTGGAGCGCCATCTGGCCCACCACGCGGTCGCCGGGCGGCCCGCCGTACTGATGGGCCGTCGCGACGAGCTGAGCCTGGAACACGTCGAGGCCGCCCTAGACGGCCGGGAGCTGACCGACGTCCCCCGCCGCCGCGCGGACCGCGCCGGGGACCTGCGCTTCCCGCACGGTGAGCCGCCGGGGCAGGACTGGCTCCTGGCGGGCTGGGCGCTCGCCTACACCCACAACATCTCGCTCGCCCGGGACCTGTTCGACCGGGCCGGCGGATTCGACGAGCGCTCCGGGTTGCGCTGGGGCCTGGAGGACATCGAGCTGTTCTACCGGGTGCACCGGCACCTCGGCGTGACGGCGTCGAACTTCGCCTACGACGACGAGGCCCGGGCCTTCCACCTCCCGCACCACCGCAACACCGACCGCGACTGGACCGACTTCGCGGCCAACCGGGGCCTGCTGACCGGGCAGTACCACGTCATCGAGTGGGAGTTCTACGGCCTGCTGGACGTGTACGACTCGCTGGAGCGCATCGTGTACTACCGCGCCGCGGCCACGGACTGCGCACAACGCTCGACGTGCCGGATCGGACCGGCGTACGACCGGCTCGCCGACCGCCTGCCCGGCCCCCGCGTGCTGTGGGTGGGCACCGGCAGCGAGCAGGCCGGCCTGCCGACCGGCGCGCTGACCTTCGACTACGCCGCCCCGCCCGGCCCCACCAACTTCCACCTGGTCGGCATGGACCCGCCCATCCCACCGGGCAGCCTCGACGCGGTGGTCAGCGTCGACTTCTGGCGGTACCTGCGGTGGGACGACCTCTGCCGGTTCGTCAACACCTCCGGCCGGCTGGCCCGCGAGGTGCACCTGGTCTGCACCGGCGACCCCGGATCGGCGCCGCTCACCCCCGGGCCGGCGGTGCTGGACTACCTGCGCCGCGCCCTGAGCGACGCGTTCGCCACCGACCTCGCCCACGTCGACGGGCTCGGTGAGGTGCTGACCCTGCGCCCCCTGACCCCGGCGCGCAGGGGCCCGGCGCGGGTGTGACGTTTCGCAGGCGTCCGTCGACGAAGACGGGCGCCTGCCCCCCGCGGCAGCCGCACGGATCGAAAAAGGCCGTCTCCGACGAGCGGAAACGGCCTTGAGCTGGGTGGAGTTGAGGGGATTCGAACCCCTGACCCCCTCGATGCGAACGAGGTGCGCTACCGGACTGCGCCACAACCCCTCCGCCGGCGGACCGGCATCGGTCCCACCCGGCTTTCACCGGGCGGGCCGGCGCCAAGGTTAACAGGTTCACCGCCCCCGCCGCGAATCCACCCCCCGCGCAGCGGGATCCTGGTGCGAGACCGCCCTTCCAGGGGCCGCCAGCCGCCAGGATCGCGAGGCAGAGACCTCCGGCTGTCAGCGGGGCGAAAGTCGGTGGACATCGTGGGCGTCGGTGAGCAGCGTGGGACGCATGCGACAGGAAGACGTCTGGGACGACGACACCGCGCGCCGCTACGACACCCCCGGCACCGGCATGTTCGCCCCCGAGGTGCTGGGGCCGACCGTGGACCGCCTCGCCGAGCTGGCCGCCGGCGGGGCGGCGCTCGAATTCGCCGTCGGCACCGGCCGGGTGGCCGTTCCGCTCGCCGCGCGCGGGGTGCCGGTCAGCGGCATCGAGCTGTCCCGCCCGATGGTGGAACGGCTGCGGACGAAGGTGGACGAGGCGACCGTCCCGGTGGTGGTCGGCGACATGGCGACCGCCACCGCGCCGGGCGAGTTCTCGCTGGTCTACCTCGTCTACAACACGATCTCGAACCTGCTCACCCAGGCCGGGCAGGTGGCCTGCTTCCGCAACGCCGCCCGCCACCTCGCCCCGGGCGGCCGGTTCGTGATCGAGTTGTGGGTGCCGGAGCTGCGCAAGCTCCCACCGGGCCAGGAGGCGACGGTCTGGTCGTCCGAGCCGGGGTACATCGGCCTGGACACCTACGACGTGCTGCACCAGCAGGTCGTGTCGCACCACTTCCAGTTCGACGAGAGCACGCACGCCCGGCTGTTCCGGTCGCCGCACCGCTACATCTGGCCGGCGGAGCTGGACCTGATGGGTCAGCTGGCCGGGTTCGAGCTGGAGAGCCGGCACGCGGACTGGTCCGGCGCGGAGTTCACCGCCGACTCGCGATCCCACGTGTCCGTCTACCGCCTGCCGACCCCGAACTGACGCGCCGCGGGCCGGGTGGAATTGACCGCCGGCCACGAGCGGTGCGCGGCAGGCCCCCGCATCAGGCCGAGTGGGAGCCGCGGCCGGACTGGTAGGGGCGGCCGCGCAGGCCGCCCGAGCGGCGGTAGGAGACGGAGCCGCCGTTGGCCGCCGCCGGCAGGTCCGCCGGGCGGTCCAGGCCCATCGCGGCGCGGCGTACCACCTCGCGCTGGGCCGCCAGGCGGCGCTGCGCCTCCCGGCGGGCCGCCGCCCGGCGGGCCTGTTCCCGCCGCACCTCGGCCTGCCGGGCGGCCAGCCACGCCGCCTCCCGGGCCCGCGCCCGCCGCCGCCGGCGATCCGCCAGGGCCAGCCGCCGCAGGTGTACGACGTACGCGACCAGCAGCGCGGCGGTGACCCCGAAGCTGATCCAGAAGCCGGGGCTGACCACGATCACGCCGATCAGCTCGACGAAGTTCAGCAGCAGCAGCGCGGCGAGCACCCGGCGGCGCCGATAGACGGCGGGGGCGTGCTGCCGGCGGGGTGGCGGCCGACGCCGGCCCTTCCTGGCGGCGGGCGGCACGGCGCGCAGCCGCTTCGACCGGCGCGCGGCGGGGGGCGCGGAGACCGGCGCGGAGAGGCCGCCCGTGTTCGCGTCCTCGCTGAGGGTGATGACAAGGCTGCGGGGCGGGTGCACCGGGCGGCGCCCCGGCACAGTGCGGCGCCGCCGGCGGCGCTGGAGCACCCGCGCCGTCGACTGCGCCCGCTCCGCCACCAGCCGCTCGGTGGCGTCGTACCGGCGGACCAGCGCCGGGGCGAGGGCGAGCAGACCGGCGGCGGCGAGGACGGCGAGGAGCACCGAGGTCGGCACCCTCACCCCTCCCGTCACCGAATTCGGAGCAACCGCCGTCCGACCGCAGGATCTTCCACCGATCGTGGTCGGGTGCGCGGATCGTACGGATGGAGCAGCGCTTGCCACAGCTTGCAGTTACTTGAGGTTACGGGCCGTGGACGCGGATGCTGACACGCCGCGCCGATCCCGTGCGTGGGACGGCTCACCCCGTGGTGGCGCGGATCCGGTGCCAGCGGGCCAGCAGCCCACCCTCGGCGACGACCTCCTCACTGGTCATCGCGTAGCCGATGTGGTCCCGCCACGCACCGTCGATGTGCATGTAGCGCACGTGGTACGACTCCTCGCGGAAGCCCAGCTTCTCCACCACCCGTCGGGACGGCCGGTTCTCCGGGCGGATGTTCACCTCGACCCGGTGCAGCCCGCCCACGCCGAACGCGTGGTCGACCGCGAGCGCCAGCGCGGTGGGGATGACGCCGCGACCGGCCACCCGGGAGTCCACCCAGTAGCCCACGTACCCGGAGCAGAACGCCCGCCGCACGATGCTGCCCACGTTGAGGTGGCCGACCAGCCGCTCCCGGCCGTCCTCGCGGAGGCAGACGGCGAACGGCATCCCCTCGCCGGTGCGCGCCGACCGGCGCTGGTCGCGGTACACCCAGCGGAACGCGGCCGGCGAGTTCAGCTCGTGCCAGTTCCCCGGCAGGGACGACTCCCACGGCGCGAGCCACTCCCGGTTGGCGCGGCGCACCTCCGACCAGGCGGCGGCGTCCGAACGCCGGTAGGGCCGCAGCAGCACCGGGCCGTCGGCCAGCACCGCCGGCCAGCCGGGCGCCCGACCGACCCCGAACAGACTCACCGCACAGACCTTCCGCTCGCGACTGCGGGGCCCGCAAGCCCACTCCTCGCGCTCACCGGCGCCGGTCCAGCAGGAGCACGTCCACCGTGGACCCGGCCGCCGCCGTGGTCACCCGCTCGCCGAGCACCATCAGCCCGTTCGCCTCGGCCAACCCCGAGAGGGTGTACGGGCCACCGTTGAGCGGCTGCACCGTGTAGCCGCCGCCGCGCCGCTCGGCGACGTGCGCGGGACGGAACTCGCGCAGCCCCACCGGGGACGAGATCGTCTCCAGCAGGTGTGCGCGGACGCTGGGCCGGAACACCGGTTCCGCCCCGGCCAGCAGGTTGATCGCCGGGCGGGCCAGCACCTCGAAGCCGATCAGGGCCGAGCCCGTGTCGCCGGGCAGGCAGACCACCGGCACCTCCTCGGCGCCGACCGTGCCGAAGCCGAGCGAGGTGCCGGGATAGAGCGCGACCTCGGTGAAGGTGACCGGGCCGGCCCGGCTGCCCTCCCGCCGGGAGAGGATCCGCCGCACCATGTCGCCCGGCCCGGTGCCGGTGCCGCCGGTGGTGATGATCAGGTCGGCGCGCAGCGTCTGGTCCTCCAGCAACCCGCGCAGCCCTTCCGGATCGTCGTCGCAGATGCCCACCCGGTACGCCAGCGCCCCCACCTCGGCCGCGGCGGCCGTCAGCGCGTGCGAGTTGGCGTCGACCGTCTGGCCGGGCTGGCTGCCCCGGCCCACGTCGACCAGCTCGTCGCCGGTGGCCACGATGACCACGCGAGGGCTGGGCCGGACCACGACGTGCCCGATGCCGGTGGCGGCGAAGACCGCCACCAGCGCCGGCGAGACGTAGGTGCCGGCCCGGGCCAGCAGGGTGCCGGCAGGCAGCTCCTCGCCCGCCCGGCGCACCCCGTACCCCCGTTTGGGGACGCGGAAGATCTCCACCGCGGCCATGCCCTGGTCGGTCCACTCGACCGGGACGACCACGTCCGCGGCGAGCGGCAGCGGCGCCCCGGCGGCGACGGAGAAGCAGGCGCCCGGGGTGAGCCGGACCGGCCGCCAGCTCGCCGCGCCGAGGTCGCCGACGACGTTGAGCCGGACGTTGCGCCCGCCCGGCCCGCCGGACTGGGACGGGACGTAGCCCACGCCCCGCCCGCCTCCGGAGATGTCCTCCCAGCGGGCCGCGTACCCGTCCACGGCCGCCTGGTCGAAGGCCGGGAAGGAGTGCGGCGCGACGACGTCCTCGGCGAGGACGTTGCCGTGCGCCTGGGTGAGGTCGAGGTCGAGCGGAGGCAGCGCGCGTAACCTGCGCAGCACGCTGCCCAGGTAGTCGGCGAGCGGCGTCAACTCGTTCGCGGCCGCCTCGGCGTCGGCCGACGCTGTCATGTACCAGTCACGCCCGACGCGTCGGAGTTGACGAACTCGGTCAGCCACTTGCGGAACTCGGCGCCGAGGTCGTCGCGCTCGGCGGCGATCTGCACCACGGTCTGGAGGTAGCCCAGCGGCATGCCGGTGTCGTAGCGGGTGCCCCGGTAGACGATCGCGTGCACCGGGGTGCCCTCGCTGCGCAGCAGCTCCATCGCGTCGGTGAGCTGGATCTCGCCGCCGCTGCCCGGCTTCGTCCGCCGGATCGCGTCGAAGATGCTGCTCGGCAGCACGTAGCGGCCCAGCACCGCGAGGTTGCTCGGCGCGTCCTCCGGCTTGGGCTTCTCCACCATGCCGGTGACCCGCACGACCTCGCCGACGTCGGTCAGCTCCGCCTCCGCCGGCTCCACCGAGGCGATGCCGTAGCGCTTCGTCTCGGCCGGGTCGACCTCGAAGAAGGCCAGCACCACGCCGCCGGTGCGCGCCTGGAGTTCCAGCATGGCCGGCAGCAGCGGCTCGGACGGCTTGACGAACTCGTCGCCCAGCAGCACCGCGAAGGGCTGGTCACCGACGTGCGACTCGGCGTAGCCGACCGCGTGACCCAGGCCGAGCTGCTCGGGCTGCCGGCAGGTGTAGATCTCGGCCAGCTCGCTGGGGCCGCGCACGGCGGCCAGCCGCTCGGCGTCGCCCTTCGCCTCCAGCCGCGCCTCCAGGTCGGGGCGGCGGTCGAAGTGGTCCACCATCGACGTCTTGCCCCGCCCGGTGATCAACAGCACGTCACCGATGCCGGCCTGGGTGGCCTCCTCGACGATGTACTGCAGCACCGGGCGGTCGACCACCGGGAGCAGCTCCTTGGGCACCGCCTTCGTGGCCGGCAGGAACCGGGTGGCCAGACCGGCGGCCGGGATGACGGCCTTGACCGCGCGGGAGCGACCGGTTGCGGCGGTCGCCGTTGAGGGGTTCGCTGAGTGCTCCGACATGTCGCGAGACTATCGGCCACGGCTCTGTCGTGGAGGGTGAGGACCGGAAGACGCGCCGCCGCAGGGACCCGGCCGCACCGGGTCGGGTCCGGCCGGCGCGCTCCCCGGGACGGCGTCGGCCGGGTCGCCCGGTTCGGGACGGGTCCGGACCGGCTGGCGGGGAGCGCCGGCGCGCGGCAGCCCGTCCTCGGGGGTGACCGCCGCGGCCGGGACGGGGATCTCCCGCGCCGGCGGCCCGGCCCGCACCTCGGCGATCCGCCAGGTGTCCCGGCCGGCCGCCTTGGCGGCGTAGAGCGCGTCGTCGGCGGCGTCCAGCACCTGCTGGCCGGTGCCGCCGTGGTCGGGGTGCACGGCGATGCCGATGGAGACGGTGACTCCGATGGCCACGGCCGTCCCGCCGTGCCCGTCGGCGGCGATAGGGGCGTCCCGGACCGCCGCGCCGAGCCGCTCCGCGACGATCGCCGCGCCCCGGGCGTCGGTCTCCGGCAGCAGCAGCACGAACTCCTCGCCGCCCTGCCGGAAGGCGAGGTCGACCTCGCGGATCTCGCCGCGCACCCGGCGGGCGAACTCGGCCAGCACGGCGTCGCCGGCCGCGTGCCCGTACGTGTCGTTGACGTCCTTGAACCGGTCCAGGTCGAGGGCGAGGACGCTGAGCATCCGGCCGAACCGGCTCGCCCGCTCGACCTCCCGGCGGATCGACTCGCGCAGGTAACGGTAGTTCCACAGCCCGGTGAGCGGGTCGGTCAGCGAGAGCCGCTGCGCCTCCTCGTGCACCCGGACGTTGTCCACCGCCACCGCGGCGTGGCCGGCGAAGGTGCGCAGGGTGACGAGGTCGTCGTCGTCGAACTCGTCCGCGCCGAGCCGGTCGTAGAGGGCCAGCACGCCGAGCGCCCCGGCCGGGGCGGCCGGCTCCGACCCGGGGCGGCCGGCCGGCCCGTCGCGGACGGTGGCGTCGGGCGGGCCCGCCGTGCCGGGAGCGGCGAACGGCACCGCGATGTACGTGCGGCAGCGCGGCTCCCCCGGCGGCGCGGCGGAGGGCTCCACCCGGCCCCGGCGCGGCTCCCCGGTCGCCGCGACTGCGCCGACCACGCCGCTGCCCAGCGGCACCCGCAACGGCCCCGACCGTTCGTCCGCCGGAGCGCCCCCGTCCAGCCCCTCGGTGCACTGCGCGACGAGCACCCCGCCGTCGTCGACCAGCAGCACCGCCCCGGCCCGGGCGCCGGTCGCCGCGATCGCGCTGTGCAGGATCACCCGCAGGATGCGTTGCAGGTCGTGGGTGCTCGCCAGGGTGTCCCCCAGCACCGCGAGGTGCCCGCGCAGCTGGTCGCGGCTGCTGGTCAGCGCCGCCACGTAGGTGCCCGTCTCGCGGGTCATCCGGTTGAACGCGCCGGCCAGCCGGCCGATCTCGTCCCGGCTGCGCACCGGCACCCGGGCGGTCAGGTCGCCGCGCGCCACCCGGTCCACCGCGCTCGCCAGCTCGACCAGGGGGCGGGTGGTCACCCGGGCCAGCCGCCACGCGGCCACCACGGCCAGCATGGCCGCCACCAGGACCGCCGACCACAGCGCGACGTACAGGCCCCGCGGCCGTTCGCTGGGGACCGAGAGGACCAGCGGCAGGGGCTGCCCGGCGGACGGGCCGACCCGGCGGACGTACCGGCCGTCGGGGGTCTCGGTGACCCGCTCGCCCCTGAGCGTGCCGGCGGCGGCGAGCACGGCGTCGCGTACGCCGGTCGACTCGGTGCTGTGGGCGAGCCGGACGGGCGCCGCGGCGTCGTCGAGCAGGGTGACCGCCACTCCCGTCACGGCCGCGAGGCGCGCCACGAAGGCCGGGTCGACCGGCTGCGCGGCGGTGACCGTGCCCAGCGGCCCGCCGGCCCGGTCGCGCAGGTCGGCCCGGGCCGCGAGCGCCCGCACCGGCCCGGTGACCGGCGGGCCGGCGCAGTCGCGCCAGGGCTCCGCGGGGCCGCCGGGCGTGGCGTAGGTGACCCGGCCGGTGACGTCGGTGACCCGCACGGCGGCGGCCAGGCCGCGGCGGACCACCTGGCTCGCGGCGGCCGGCCGGTCGCTGGTCAGGGCGACCGCGTCGGCGGCGGCCCGCAGCTGCTGGCAGAGGGCGTCGACGGAGGTGCGCACGGTCGCGGCGGCCACCGCGAGCCGCTCGGTGGAGCGGCTCGAGTCGACCGCCGCCACGGTCGCCCCGACGAACATCACCCCGAGCACCACCGGGCCGAGCGCCACCGCCAGGAAGGCTGTGGTCAACCGCCCGCGTAGCGTCACTCGGTCCCCCCGGAAGTTCCGCCGCCGTTGCTTGCGATGCTGACACAGAGCCACCAGTCGGCGAGCGTTGCGTCAGGAGTGTTGCGTGCCTGATTTTTCTCATGGAGCGGAAGGGGCCAAGCGGGATGTGCGGGCCGTCCTGCTCGCCCGCCGCCGGGCGCTGACCGCGCCGCAGCGGGCCGCCGCAGCCGGGCGCGTCCAGGCCGAGCTGGTGGCTCTCGTACGCCGGCTGCGCCCACTGCGGATGACGGCGTACGTGCCGGTCGGCACCGAGCCGGGCGGGCCCGACCTGCCGGCGGTGCTGCACGCGGCGCTGCCGCCGGGCGGGGAGCTGCTGCTGCCGGTGCTCCGCGACGACCTCGACCTGGACTGGGCGGCCTGGAGCGGGCCGGAGGGGCTGGTGGCCGCCGGGCGGGGGATGCGCGAGCCGGCGGGGCCGCGACTGGGCCGGGCGGCGGTCGCCGGGGCGCAGCTGGTGGTGCTGCCGGCGCTGGCGGTGGACCGGCGGGGGGTGCGGCTGGGCCGGGGCGGCGGCTCGTACGACCGGGCGCTGGCCCGGGTGCCGGCGTCCACGCCCACCGTGGTCCCGCTGCACGACGGCGAGCTGGTGGAGGCGCTTCCCGCCGAGCCGCACGACCGGCCGGTACGCGCGGTCGTCACGCCCGCCGACGGCCTGCGTACGCTGGACGCCGCCCCGGACGGCACGGCGGGTGTCGCGCCCCACACTTCCGCTGGACGAATCCGGGGGCGATGACGCACCATTGGCACTCGAATACGTCGAGTGCCAACCGGCCGTGGCCAGATCCGGAGGAGAACGTGCCCACGTACCAGTACGCCTGCACCGCGTGCGGCCACCAGCTCGAGGCGGTGCAGTCCTTCTCCGACGCGCCGCTGACCGAGTGCCCGGCGTGTGAGGGACGGCTGCGGAAGGTCTTCAACTCCGTCGGCATCGTGTTCAAGGGATCGGGCTTCTACCGCACGGACTCGCGCTCGTCCGGCTCGGACGGCGCGAAGGGCGGCGCCGCCGCCAAGCCGGCGAAGTCCGACTCGTCCCCGGGCGGCGACTCCGGCTCGTCCGGCGGCTCGTCCTCGTCGTCGAACTCGTCCTCGTCGTCGGGTTCGTCCTCGTCGTCGAGCGGGGGCGGCTCCACCGGGGGCGGGGGCAAGACCCCGGCCGCCAGCACCGCCAGCGCCTCCTGATCCCACGCCGCCGCGGCCCGAGGACCCGCCCCTATCCGGGGCCGGACCTCGGGCAAGCCGCGTCGTCCACAGGGCGCCAAGGTTTGCCCACAGGACGGCAAGGTCGTCCACAGGGCGCCGCGTCTCACCGGCCGGCGGTGGGCTCGGTCAGTCCCAGTGCGGGGGGCGCTCCGCGAGCAGCCAGTCGTCGTTGCCGCCGGAGCGCTCGCCCCAGCCCCGGTCGGTGTCGTCGGCGGTCTGCTCGGGCAGCACCACGAAGTCGTCGCTGAGGTCGACGGTGCGGTCGTCGTCGCCGCGTACCGCCGGCGTGCCCGGGTCCTCGGGAATGCTCACGAGCGGCAAGACTAGCGCAGCCGCCCACCGGCGGGGCCGGCGACGAACCGCCGGGCCGCCGCGTCCGGCCGGTCGGCGGGCCGGGGCGTTGGTAGCGTCGGACGGCGTGACGACCCCCACCTCCGGCGGCCCCCCGGACGAGTACTGGCGGCGGCCCGACACCCCGCCCGAGCGGCCCACGGGCGCGCCGGCGGGGCCGGCCTCGTCGCCCCCGGCGCGGGGGAGCGGCTACGCGGGCCCGCCCGCGACCACCCCGCCGCCGGCCGGGTGGCGCCCACCGGTGCACCTCCGCCCGCCACCGCCCCGGCGACTGCCGCCGCAGGACATGGCGGAACTCGACGCGGCGGAGCAGCGGGCGCAGCGGCTCACGTACGGCGTGGGCACGGTGGCCGGTGTGGTGCTGGTGCTCCTGGTCTGCGTGCTCTGCTCCCGGCTCGTGTTCTGACCGGGTGCCGGCCGCCGACGGGCCGCCGTGTCCGGCGGGAGGCGGTCAGAGGGTGTTGCCCCAGACGGTCACGGCCCCGGAGTGCCCGGTCAGATAGACGTAGACGATGCTGACGACGCCGAGCGCCACCACCGCGACCGACAGCACCGGAGTCACCCAGGCCGGCAGCTTCGGCACCCGCCGGTGCCCGCTCGTCGCCACGAGCAGCAGCAGCGTCGCCAGGGCCAGCGGCAGCACCCAGCGGAACAGGACGTCGCCGTAGCGCGAGTGCGCGAGGATCTGCTCCAGGATCGGGCCCTGCATGCCCCGGGCGACGAACGCGTCGGTCAGCTCCTCCCCCGACTCGACCGCGACGAAGGCCGACACCGGCGCCGCCACGGCGAGGAGCGCCACCGCCCAGTCCAGCCGCGACCGGAACCGGGGCAGCGCCACGTACGCGGCGGAGAGCAGGGCCAGCAGCGGCACGAGGACGACGACCGCGTGCACCACCAGCACGTGGGCCGGCAGACCCAGGATCTCCTTGAACATCCACACCTCCGGCGGTACGCGGTTGCGGATTGCCAGCGTACGGTGCGCCGGTCGACCCGCCCAGGTCGTCTCGATCCACTACACGCGCCCGGAAGCGGTCCGGTTCACCACCGCTCGGCGACGATGCCCGGCCGCCCGCGTCGGCCCGGCCGGGCGAGCTGGCTGTGGCCGGCGCCACCCTCTTCCGGAGGCCGGTTGTCGGTCCCCGACCCGCGTGCTGTCATTGGCACATGCCCGGTGGCGAGGAACTGCTCCGGTCGAGGGGCCTGCGGGTCACCCGGCCACGCCTCGCCGTGCTCGACGTGCTGGCCGCCGGCGGTCACCTCGAGGTCGACGAGATCACCCGCCGGGTCCGCGAGCGCCTCGACTCGGTCTCCACCCAGGCGGTCTACGACGTGCTCGGCGCCCTGTCCCGGGCCGGGCTGTCCCGCCGCATCGAGCCGGCCGGCAGCCCCGCCCGCTACGAGGCCCGGGCCGGGGACAACCACCACCACGTCGTCTGCCGGGGCTGCGGCGAGATCGCCGACATCGACTGCGCGGTCGGCAGCGCGCCCTGCCTGGACCCGGACATCGCCCACGGGTTCGAGGTCGACGAGGCGGAAGTGACGTTCTGGGGCCTCTGCCCCACCTGCCAGGCCCGCCGCTCCGCCGACGACTGACGGCCGGCCGCTCTCCGCCGGCACCCGACGGCGGGGCGTGGGACGCTTGGTCGGTGGACTCCGATGACCTCGGTCTCTTCGGTCCGGGTTCGGTCACGTGGAAGGTGCACGAGGAGCCGATCCTGATCGTCGCCGGCCTGCGTTCGCTCTACCTTCAGTCGCTGCATCCCCGGGCCATGGCCGGGGTCGCGCAGAACAGCAACTACCGCTCCGACGCCTGGGGCCGGCTGGTGCGCACCGCCACCTACGTCGGCACCACCATCTACGGCACCACCGCCGAGGCGGAGGCCGCCGGGCTCCGGGTGCGCCGCCGGCACGCCCGGCTGCGGGCCACCGACCTGTTCACCGGGGAGGAGTTCCGCGTCGACGAGCCCGAGCTGCTGCGCTGGGTGCACGTCACCGAGGTCGAGTCGTTCCTCGACACGGCCCGGCGGGCCGGGCTGCCGCTGACCGCCGACGAGATCGACGCCTACTACACCGAGCAGCGGCGCTCCGCGGCCCTGGTCGGCCTCGACCCGGAGACGGTCCCGGGCACCGCCGCCGAGGTGGCCGACTACTACCGGCAGATCCGTCCGCAGCTCCGGATGACCCGCGAGGCGGCCGAGACGGCGCTCTTTCTCACCGCGCCGCCGATCCCGTGGAAGCTCAGCCTGCCCGCCCGCATCGGGCTCAACCTCGGGCCGCCCCGCTGGGCGTACTTCGGCATCGCCGGCACCGCGCTCGCGCTGCTACCGGCCTGGGCCCGGCGCATGTACGGCGGGCTGGGCCTGCCCACGACCGCGCTCTCCGCCGACCTGAGCGTCCGGGCGCTGCGGCTGACCCTCGCCGCGGTGCCCCGCCGCTGGCGGGAGGGGCCGTTGCAGCAGGCCGCGAAGGAACGCGCCACCCGGCTCACCGGCACGCCGGCCTGACCGCACGGCCGTGCCGGCTGCCGCACGGGCCCAAGGCGGTCGGTCGTGCCCGGGCGCCGCACGGCCCCGGGGCGGTCGGTCGTGCCCGGGTGGGAGGTGCGGGGGCGGTCAGGCTTGGCCGGTGGGGGGCGTGCGGAGCTGTCAGTCCTTGCCGGGCACCGGGTCGGTCGCGCGCTCGACGGCCGCCCACGGCTCCTTGCCCGGCGCCTGCGCCCCCACGGGGCAGGTGCGCCGGTAGTCGCACCAGCCGCAGCGCGGGCCCGGCGTGGTCGGGAAGGCCTCGTCGGGGTCGTCCCCGTCGGCGACCGCCCGCTCGGCGGCCATGATGTCGCGGGCGGTCTCCTCCGCCCGGGTGAGCTGGCGGGCCAGCGACTCCACGGTGTGCTCGTGCGCGGCCACCGTGCCGGTCGGCAGGTGGTGCAGCTCCACCCGGCGGCACGGCCGGCGGAACACCCGCTCGGCGGCGTACGCGTAGAGCGCCAGCGCCTGCGAGCCGCGCGCGTCGTCGGCGTCCAGCCCGGTGCGGCCCGTCTTGTAGTCGACGATCACCAGCTCGGGACCGTCGGGCCCGGGACGGGAGTCGATCCGGTCGGCCCGGCCGTTGAAGGCCAGCACGGCGGTCTTGACCGCCACCACCCGCTCCACGCCGAGCGGGTCGACCCCGGGCTCCAGGGTCTCGACGTAGGACTCCAGCCAGCCCAGGGCCCGCCGGTAGGCCGCCCGTTCCTGCTCGTCGTCGCGGTAGCCCTCGCGCACCCAGGTGCCCTTGAGCAGCGCGGCGAGGGCCTCCGGCCGGCGCCGCTCGGGGCTCAGGGCGTACCAGTTCTTCAGGGCGGTGTGCACGCTCGCGCCGAGGGAGTTGTGCGCCCACGGCGGGCCCTTCTGCGGGGCCGGACGATCGACGTAGGAGTAGCGGTAGCGCCGGGGGCAGTCGGCGTAGGCGCCCAGTTTGCTGGGGGTGCAGACGAAGAGCCGCTCCGGCATGCCCTCGAAGCCGAGCTGCTCGGGCTGGTCACCGCGCGGCCGGGGCGCCCGGCCGCCGCTGGTGGAGGACCGTCCGGCTGAAGAGGCTCGTCGCACACCGCGATCCTGCCATCCGCCCCCGACGAAACCGGCCGCCGGTCAGGTCATGTTGGCGTACTGGGTCACGAACGCGGCCACCGCGTCCGCGATGAGCTGCACCGCGATCGCGGCCAGCAGCAGGCCGGCGATCCGGGTCAGCACCTCGATCCCGCCGGGTCGCAGGATCTTGACGATCCCGCCGGAGAACCGGAGCACGATCCAGACGGTGACCATCACGGCCACGATCGCGGCGGCGATGGCCGTGACGTCCGCCCCGCCGTCGGCCTGCTGGACGAAGAGCATGGTGGCCACGATGGCGCCGGGGCCGGCCAGCAGCGGCGTGCCCAGCGGCACCAGGGCGATGTTCGAGGTGGTCTGCTGGCTCGGGTCGTCGGCCTTGCCGGTCAGCAACTCCAGGGCCACCAGCACCAGCAGCAGCCCGCCCGCGGCCTGCAACGCCGGCAGGTCCACGTGCAGGTAGTCGAGCAGCGTCTGCCCCGCCACCGCGAAGATCACGATCACGCCCAGCGCCAGGGCGACCGCCTGCCAGGCCGCCCGGTTCCGGTCCCGCGCCGGCAGCGGGCCGGTCAGCGCCAGGAAGATGGGCATCATGCCCGGCGGGTCGACGATCACCAGCAGGGTCACGAAGACCTCGCCGAACAGCTTGGCATCCACGTGATCAACGTAGCCGCGCCGCCGGAGGCGGAAACGCGGATCAGCCGGAAGCGACCTCGGTCACCCCGCGCGCCTCGGCGACGATCCGCTCGTACGCCCCGGGGTCGGTGGTGAATGCCCCGAGCCGGACGGTCTTGTGCGTGCCGTGGAAGTCCGACGAGCCGGTCACCACCAGGCCCAGCTCGTCGGCCAGGGCCCGGACGTGGGCCCGCTCGGCCGGGGAGTGGTCCTCGTGGTCGGCCTCCAGCCCCGCCAGCCCGACGGCGGCCAGGTCGGCGATCAGCTCGTCGGGCGCGATCCGCCCCCGCCGGGTGGCCCGGGGGTGGGCGAAGACCGGCACGCCGCCCGCCGCGCGGACGAGCCGGACCGCGCGAAAGACGTCGATGTCCTCCTTGGGCAGCCGGTAGCGCTCGCCCAGCCAGTCCGGTCCGAACGCCTCCGTGGTCGTTGCCACCAGGCCGGCCCGGATCAGCGCCTGCGCGATGTGCGGCCGGCCCACGGTCCCGCCGCCCGCGCCGGTCAGGATCTCCGGCCAGCTCACGTCGATCCCGTCGGCCCGCAGCAGCGCCACGATCCGCTCGCCCCGCTCCTCCCGGGCGGCCCGCACCCGGGCCAGTTCCGCGACGAGTTCCGGGGCTTCCGGATCGAACAGGTACGCCAGCAGGTGCAGCGGCAGCGCCGGTTCCTCGCCGTACCACCGGCAGGAGAGCTCCGCGCCCCGGACCAGGCTGAGCCCGGCCGGCAGCGCCTCCAGGGCGGGCGCCCAGCCGGCCGTGGTGTCGTGGTCGGTGATCGCCACGACGTCCAGCCCCGACTCCGCCGCCGCCCGCACCAGCTCGGCCGGGCTGAGCGTGCCGTCGCTGGCGGTGGAGTGGGTGTGCAGGTCGATCCGGGGTGCCGCGCTCATCGGCCCGACGCTACCGGCCGGCGGCCCAACCCGGGCAGGCGGGCGCGGTCAGGAACGGCGGTCGCCGCCCACCGGCACCGGGCGTGCCCCGGCGGGCAGGCCGTCCACGGGCGCGGAGCGGGCCGCCTCGCCGTCGAGCACCCGGCTCACCTCGACCCGCACCAGTGCGCCTGCCGCGTCGGAGTAGTGGGCCGTCCCCTGCGCCGTCCACGCCACCGGCCCGGCCACGGGTGGACCGGCCGGGTGGGCCGCCGGCGCCGGGGCGAGCCGGTCCAGGTCGACCAGCACCGCGCCGTCCTGCGGGCCCGCCTTCCCGTTGGCCAGCAGCCACCGCCCGTCGGCGGAGACCCCGCCCGTCCCGTCGCCGGCCAGCGCGGGCCCGCAGCCCGTCCGCACGGGCGCGAGGTCCCGGGCCGGGTCGAGCAGGGCGACGCAGGGCCGGCGGGGGGTGCCGGCGGACACCAGCGCGACCGCCAGCCCGTCGGGGCGGATGCCGTAGACGTGCAGGGCCTTGTCGCCCGCGCCCCGCGGCGGGCCCGCCGCCGGGCGCCACAGGGCGTGCCCGGGCCGGCCCGGGTCCAGGCGGACCACGACGGTGTCCCCGGCGAAACCGACCGGCACCGCGTCGCGTGGCGAAGGCGTGCGGGCGACGGCCACGACCTGGCCGCCGACGATGCCGGCGACGACCAGGTCCGCCCCCTCCCGCCAGGCGACCTGCCGCCCGTCCGGGCTGAGGACGATCTCCCGGGCCCCGGCCAGGAGCAGGTGTGCCGCGCCGGTCGGCAGCACGATCCACAGCGAGCGGCCGGCCGCCGTCGACGCGCCCACCACCGCCCAGCCGGCCCGCTCGGGGAGCCGCTGGGCACGCTCGGCGGCCGTGCCCACGTCGGGCAGCGCGATCCGCTGCCCGCTCGCGGTGACCAGCACGTCGTTGAGGACGAGGTCCACCTCGCCCCGACCCAGGTCAGGCTGCGGGGCGGCCGACAGCTGCGGGGCCGGGTCCGGCAGCGGCGAGGCGTACGGGTCACCGAGCACCACCGTGGGATGGGTGGGCCGCCCGGGCTGCTGCCCCAGCTGTGCCATCCCGGCGCTGACCGTCACGGTGGCCACCGCGGCGAGGGCGATCCCGGTCAGCGTCCGTCGGCGCCGGGACCGGTCGGCCCGCCGGATCGCGAGTCCCGCCGGGTCGGCGACGAGCGGGCGCGCGACGGCCACCCGGCGGGCGAACGTCTCCCGTACCGCCTGCTCCAGCTCGTCCTCGGTCACGGCGAATGGACGCGTCGGGCCGTCGGTCCGGTTGTCACCACGGCCCACCGGACGGCTCACCGGTGCTCTCCGGTGCCGGCCGGGTAGGCGGCCTGCCGGCCGCGTCGCTCGTCGCGGCCGGTACACGGCCCCGCCCCGACGCCGGCCCGCGCGCCCGAGGCCACGGGCACCGGGTCGCCCGCCGACTCGTCCGCCAGCTCGGCGGCCGAGGTGGCGCGCCCGGCGTCCGTGGCCGGCGCGGTGGCCGCCCCGGGGACTGGCTGTGCCGGCAGCTCGGTCGCGGGACCGCCCGGGACGGCGGTGCCGGCGCTCCCCGAACTGTGCGAGACGGCGGTGGGGGCGCCGTCCCGCCTGCCCGCCGTGGCCGGCGCGACGACCGGCGGCGGGGCGTTCGTCGCCGCGACCACGGCCGCCGCGTCCTCGCCCACCACCATCGTCGGCGCCCGGTAGGCCGCCGACGGGCTGACCGGCACGCCCCCGTGGGCGGGAGCGGGCCGGTCGCCGTGGGCGGGAACGGATCGGTCGCCGTGGGCGGGAGCGGACCGACCGGCGCCGCCCCGGGCGGGCCGGGCGGTGCCGTCGGCCCCCGAGGGAGCCGGGGTCGGGTCGGCCCCGGTCGGCAGGTCGAGGGCGGCCTCGACGCCCATCCGGCGCCGCAGGGTGCCCAGGGCGCGCGAGGTCTGACTCTTGACCGTGCCCGGCGAGATGCCGAGCAGGGCGGCGGTCTGGGCCTCGGACATGTCCTCGTAGAAGCGCAGCACGAGCACCGCCCGCTGCCGGCTGGGCAGCGCGCTCAGGTGGCGCCAGAGCAGGTCCCGGTCGAGCTGCTGCTCGATCTCGTCGACCCCGGCCCGCTCCGGCAGCACCTCGGTGGGGCGTTCACCGTGCCAGCGCCGACGCCACCAGCTGGTCGAGGTGTTGATCATGACCCGGCGGGCGTACGGCTCGATCGCCTCGATCCCGCCGAGCCGCCTCCAGGCCAGGTACGTCTTGGTCAACGCGGTCTGCAACAGGTCCTCGGCCGTGGCCCAGTCCCCGCTGAGCAGGTAGGCGGTGCGCAGCAGAGCGCTGGAGCGGGCCGCGACGAAGTCGCGGAACTCCTCCTCCAAGGGATCCCTGCTCGCCACCGGCCACCTCCGCACCCCGTCCCCCTGGCAGGTTGCCATGCCCGGGGTGGTCGAAGCGACGGCGAATGGTGCGCAGTTCCTCCGATGTTCGGACGAGAAGTTTCACGCCCCGTCGTCGGCCTTGGCCTCGTCGGCCTCCTTGCCCAGCCGCGCCTCGACCGCCTGCGGCTCGTACATCTCCTCGACGACGCGCAGGTAGAGCTCGTTCGGGTTGGGCAGGTTCTTGATCTCGCGCAGCGCCTGCTCCTGGCCGGCGGACTCCAGCACGAACGTGCCGTAGTTGAGCGCCCGGCCGGTCGGGGTCTGCTCGTACTTCATGTCGGTGACCCGGACCAGCGGCATCATCGCGACCCGCCGGGTGATGATGCCGTTGACGACCATCACCCGCTTGTTGGTCAGGATGAAGCGGTCGTACCACCAGTCGGCGACCTTCCAGGCCACCCACCCCATCACGGCGAACCAGAGCAGCACCGCGATCGTGGTGAGCGCGCCCACGTCCTGCCCGGCGAGGAAGCCGGAGAGGTAGCCGAGCACGAAGGTCGCGGCGATGCCGACCAGCAGCGGGGTGGAGAGGTGGATCCAGTGCCGCTTCCACTCGCCCCGGTAGCGCTCGGTCGGGAAGAGGTAGCGCGCCACCAGCGAGCTGGGCTCGTCCTCCAACGGCAGCACCCGGCGCGGCGCCATGCCGGCGGCGTCGGCCCGCAGACCGGCCAGCTCGTCCTCGGAGATCTGCGGCGGCTGGTAGCCGGCCTCCGGGTCACGGACCCAGGCCCGACCGGACCGCCCCTCCCCGGCGTACGCCGGGCCGTCGCCGAAGCCGGCGTCGTCCGAAAGGGAGGGGCCGTCGGAGAGGCCCGGACCGGTGCCGTAGCCCGGCCCGTCGTCGGGGCCGAGCCGGGGGATCGGCTCCGTGTCTCGCTCCCGGCGCTCCCGATCGGGATCGTCGGGATCGAAGGGTGGACCGGAGGGGTTTCCCATCGGCGGCTAGGCGACGAGGCTGGTGAAGAAGTCGCCGAACCCCTGGGCGATGTCCATGATTCCGCCGCCCAGTGACTTGAACACGTCCGCCGCAGAATTTGGCCGGTATGCGACGAAGAAGATCAAGAATGCGATTCCGGCCCAGGTGAGGACCTTCTTGACCATGGCGGGCCATCCTCTCGCGCGGCGCCGGGTCCCATTACCGCAGCGGCACCCAGAGTATCAGTGTGGTGTCGTACAGTGAATATCTGCGTCCGTTCTCCGACATTCCGGGACGCCTGTCAAGCCCTGAGGCCCGTCAAGCCTTCCCGTGCAAATACGGAGACGGTGCGCCGTACACGAGTTCGGGCGGTGTCCACTCGGTCAGGTCGTGCAGCACGATGTCTTCCGCGAGCAGGTGTCCCGCACTCGCCGGCCAGGCTATCGCATGGAGCCACAATCCCCGAGCCTCGCCGGCGTACGCGCTTCGATCCGTCGGCGAATTCACGAGCCACAGTGGAGTGGGATGACCGGCCACCTTGATCCTGGCCTGCCCGACGTGCTCCGGATGCCCCGGCCCGGGATCGGTCAACGCCTGCGCGAGTTCCGGGCCCGGGTCCGGGCCGGCCAGCCCCGCGAACCGGGTACCCAGGCCGACGCCCGGCTCCTCGGCCACGAAGACCAGGTCCGCGGGACCGCCGCCGAGCGGCTCCGGCCCGGCGCAGGCGACCGCCGTGGCGCGCACCCCGGTGCGGTCGTCGCCGGCGTACGCCACGCCGGTCATGGTCCAGCCCGTCGGCAGCGGCCAGGGGCACCACAGCGGCGTCCTCGGCCGGGTCGGCGGGTCGGCCGCGGCGGAGATCCGCTCCACGACGCTGGCCACGATCTCCGCCCCGATGTGCTCGGGCACCCGCAGCGGGGGCACCGGCCCACAGTCGAGGCAGCGCGACTCGGTGTGCATCAGGTCCGGCGCCCGCACCGGCCCACCACATTTCGGGCAACTCACCGCGACACTCACCATCCCACCGTCGCCCCGTCGCGCCGCCCCGTCAAGCGGAGCGCCGGTTTCGATGCCGCCGGACGGCGTCGCACAGCCCCGCGTCGGGTCCGCTCAACGGTGCCGCCGGGCGCGTCGGGCGGGCCGCATCGGGCCCGCTCAGCCCGGCGGCGGACCGGCGTGCGCGCGGATCCAGGCGTGCATGGCGATGCCACTGGCGACGCCGGCGTTGATCGACCGGGTGGAGCCGTACTGGGCGATGGAGAAGAGCTGGTCGCAGGCGGCACGCGCCGGGTCGGAGAGGCCCGGGCCCTCCTGCCCGAACAGCAGGACGCAGCGCCGGGGCAGGGTGGCGGTCTCCAGCGGCCGGGAGCCGGGCAGGTTGTCGATGCCGACGACCGGCAGCTCCCGCCCGGCCGCCCAGGTGACGAACTCCTCGATGGTCTCGTGGTGCCGGACGTGCTGGTAGCGGTCGGTCACCATGGCGCCGCGCCGGTTCCACCGCCGACGGCCGACGACGTGCACCTCGGCGGCGAGGAAGGCGTTGGCGTTGCGGACGACCGTGCCGATGTTGAAGTCGTGCTGCCAGTTCTCGATCGCCACGTGGAAGTCGTGCCGCCGCCGGTCCAGGTCGGCCACCACGGCCTCGCGCCGCCAGTAGCGGTACCGGTCGACGACGTTGCGGCGGTCGCCCCCGGCGAGCAGCTCGGGGTCGTAGCGCGGGTCGTCCGGCGGATCCCCGGGCCATGGTCCCACGCCGACGTCGAGCTGGTCTCCGGTCACGGTCACGCAGGGTACGGCCCGCAGGCCCCACCCCGGGCCGCGACCCCGGCGCGGGCACGGGCCCGGGCGGCCGGACGGCCCGACACCGGCCCGGTGGACTGGGACGGGGCCCGGGGTGGACCGCGGCGAGCCCGGGGGGACTGGGACGGCCCGGGTGGACTGGGCGAGCCCGGAGCGAGCCCGGGGGGACTGGGTGGGCCGGAGCGGCTCAGCGCAGCCCCAGCGCGTCGCCGAGCCGGTCGAGGAAACGGCGGTCGGCGGGGGCCGGCGGCAGCCCCGAGGCACCGGCCGTGGGGGGGGGGGGGGGGGGGGGGGGGGGGG